>JBPCMW010000032.1:0-11863 GCA_051001875.1 Solirubrobacteraceae bacterium
AGCGAGTTCTGGGCCACCCAGCCGCTCGGCGCGCAGATGAACCTCTCCGGTAACGGCGGGATGACGCTGTACACGAACACGCTGCACGGCCTGTCCACCAATGTCACGCTCTGCGTCGGGGTCTACCTCGAGACCCCGGTGCTGGGCATTCTCGACCCACTAAACCTGCTGGGGTCGAGCGATTCGGTCGCCCTGGGCGTGAGCCCTTACGCGGTGGCGCAATGGCCGGCCGTCCCCACGCCGCTGTCATTCACCTTCAACTACATGGCGGCGGCCAGACTGGCAGCGGCGGGCACGAGCATTGGTGTCCGGCTGTGGGTCACCACCGGCTCCGGGGACGACATCGTGGTCCAGTACGACGCCCCCACCGTGGCCTCGAGCGTGGAGATCAACAGCCAATGAGCACGATCGCGCGCCGACTGAAGGATGAGAGCGGGGTGGCGATGATCGTGGCCATGGGGGTGATGTTCGTCCTGATGGTGCTGACCGGGGTGGTCGTCAGCTCGGCGGTGAACGAAAGCAGCGCCTCGCGCCACGATTCGCGCGAGAAGCGCGCGTTCGAGGCGGCCCAGGCCGGTCTCCAGGAGACGCTGTATCGCATGAACATGGTGCTCAACTCCAACTCCGTCTATGCGCCCACCACGCTGCAGACCATGTGTCTCGGAGGCCAGATCTCGACCAATGGAACAGTAACGCTCAACGCCGCTCAGCTCGAGAACCCGGCCACGTTCTACGCCTCCCTGGACTGCGGCCCGTATACCGAGAGCCTCGGCAACGGCGCCTTTTACACGAGCTGGACCAGCGTCGCGTACGTGAGCAATCAGGGCACGTGTGCCGGGGCGAGCATCGGCACGAACAACCTCGTCGCCGAACGGTGCATCACCTCGGAGGGGATCGCCTGTCCGGGTCCGTACACGAACGTGAGCCAGCTGCCATGCCCTGGCGAGGTAACGAATCGCGTGGAAGAACGCGTCGCATCGTATGCGGGCAAGCCGGCGTTCCCGCTCTCAGGAGTATTTGGGCTCAACGGCGTGCTGGTCGAGAACTCGGCTCAGCTGTTGTCGACGAATGGGGCGCCTGTTGTCGAAACCAACAAGCAGCTCGAGGTGAAGAATTCCGCGCAGGTGACCGGCCCCGCGACGCTAGCGCCGTCCGCGCCGAACCCGATCATTCAGCAGACCGCGTCACTGGGCAGTGCCCCCGCCTGCACTGCAACGTCCGTCACCTTTCCCACCAACTGCGTGCAACGAGCGACCAGCCCGTACGTGCCATCCCCGGTTGCGCCTCCCCCGGCAGCCTGCGGAGCGACGGCGTGCTCGAGCTCGTCCACTCCAGTGTTCACCCAGCCTGATGGCGACGCGCGGATCTCCAATGCCTTCTCGCCCAGCTTCAGCAACCCGACCAATCCGCACGACAGCTTCACCGGCTGTAACAGCGCAGCCTCTTGCGGATGGAACCCGCAAACACGCAGTCTGAGCATTCCCAACGGCGTGACCTGGACGATGGGCGGTGGGACGTACAACTTTTGCAATCTCTCGCTTTCAGGGCAGGCCACCGCGACGCTCCCAGCGGGCGTACGCAGCGCGATTTACATCGATTCCAAGGTCGATGACTCCACTTGTCCTAGCACGCCCGGTTCCCTGTCCATCGGCAACCAGGCCCAGTTCGTCAACAACTCGCCCAAGCTCCCTGGATCGCCTCTACTGCACGATACGACGGCGCTCGAGATCTGGGTGTTCGGGCCGAGCGACGTCAGCAACCCGACCTATAACAACAACTCCTGCGTCAACAACAGCAGCGATCCGACCTGTGTGCTGCTGGGTAACAAGGGCGATTTCTACGGGACCGTGTACGCGCCCACGTCCGACATCTCCGTCTCGAACCAGGGCAACACCTTTGGAGCGATCCTCGGATCCACCGTTCTCTACAACAACCCCGGGTCCTTCCAGCAGGACGTGAATGTCCCCTCCTTGGTCACCACCGGGATCCTCGGCGTGTACTTCCGTACCGCGTGGAGCGAGTGTGGCGTGCCGTCTCCGACCGGTCCCAATGCGATGGCCGGCTGCTGAGAGCTGGGGGGCGAGGACTCGAACCCCGATTCCCGGGACCAAAACCCGGTGTCCTGGCCGGTTGGACGACCCCCCAAGGCTGACGAGCGCGAATCTAGCAGCGGTCGGCTGACCCCCGCTCGGGCCCGGCGCCCGGAATACGCTCCGCCCAGGCGCGAGGACTGTCATGTCCGATTTCCGCCAGACAAGGCCTGTGCGGTATGCGATGGTGACGTCCATGCTCCTTGACACAGAGCGCTTGTGGGGCGCAGTGGAAGCCGGCGACCCACGATTCGACGGCTGGTTCTTCGTCGGCGTGCGGACGACTGGGATCTACTGCCGCCCGAGTTGCCCGGCGCGGACTCCCAAGCGCGAGAACGTGCGGCTCTTCCCGACCGCGGCGGCGGCCCAGGCGGCCGGCCTGCGGGCGTGCATGCGATGCCGCCCTGATGCCACGCCCGGATCGCCGGAGTGGGACAGCCGGGCTGACCTCGTCGGCCGCGCGATGCGGCTGATCGCGGATGGCGTCGTCGATCGTGACGGCGTCGAGGGGCTCGCTCGCAGGCTTGGCTACGCCTCGCGGCATGTGCACCGCCAGCTCGCGACCGTGGTCGGCGCCGGCCCGCTGGCGCTGGCCCGCGCCCAACGCGCGCAGACGGCCCGGATCCTGCTCGAGACGAACTCGTTGCCGATGGCCGAGGTCGCCTTCGCCGCCGGCTTTCGCAGCCTGAGACAGTTCAACGAGACCGTCCGGGAAGTGTTTGCGATGACTCCGAGCGTGCTGCGAGCGAAGAGCCGCTTCCGGGTCGCCAGAGCTCCCGAAGCCCTCACGCCCGCCTCGATCACCCTGCGCCTTCCCTACCGCGGCCCGTTCGCGGCTGCGGACGCGATTGCGTTCCTGTCGTTTCGGGCCGTGCCCGGGATCGAGGAGGTGTCCGGCGGCGTGTACCGCAGAAGCCTCCGGCTGCCTCACGGCAGCGGGATCGTGGAGCTCGAGCCACGCGACGGCCACATCCGCGCGAACTATGTCCTCGGTGACCTCCGTGATCTGGCGGCGGCGGTCCAGCGCTCGCGCGCGCTGCTAGACCTCGATTCCGACCCTCACACGATCGTCTCGGCGCTCGGCCCTGACCCGTTGATCGGGCAACTCGTTCATCGAGCTCCGGGTCGGCGGCTAATCGGCCACGTCGACGGGCACGAACTGGCGGTCCGGGCAGTGCTCGGCCAGCAGGTATCGGTCAGCGGCGCCCGCACGCTCGCGGCGCGGCTCGTGGCGCGCTCCGGGGAGCTCCTGGAGCGGCCCACGGGAACCATCACCCACCTGTTTCCGACCCCGGCGGCAATCCTCGGCCTGGCGCCGGGGGAACTCTCGATGCCGGCCTCGCGCGGGCGCGCTCTTCAGGCGCTCTCCAGGGCGATCGTCCGGGGTGAACTGGTCCTTGATCCAGGCGCCGAGCGCCACGAGACGCGCGCACGCCTCCTCGGGCTGCCGGGAATCGGGCCGTGGACGGCGGAGTACATTGCGATGCGCGCGCTCAGGGACCCGGACGCGTTCCTGCCCAGCGACCTCGGCGTCCGCCACGCGCTCGCTCGGCTCGGCGCGGACGCGACGCCGCCGGCCGCCGCAGCCCTGGCAGAACGCTGGCGGCCGTATCGTGCCTACGCCCTGGCCCACCTGTGGGCACATCTCGGGCAGGCGCGAGCCGGCGTGGGGGTTGCCGCGCCGCCGGAAAGTCCTGCTGCCGCTGCCTGATCGCTTACGATGGGCCTGTCGTGACCGAGCCCGTCGTCGTAATTCTCGCCGCCGGTCACGGCACGCGGATGCGCTCTGAGGTGCCGAAGCTGCTGCACCCGCTCTGCGGCCGTCCGATGATCGCCTGGCCGGTGGCGGCGGCACGGGCTGCCGGGGCGGAGAAGGTCGTGGTGGTCGACGGCCCCGATCGCCGGCTGGAGGCCAGCCTCAACGGCAGCGTGGAGATCGCGATCCAGCGGCAGGCCCGCGGGACCGCCGACGCGGTGCGAGCGGCGGCGGAGCACATCGATCCGCGTCGGCCGGTGATCGTGTTGAACGGTGACGTACCGCTGATCCGGGCAGCGACGATCCGGGGGCTGGTCGAGCATCACGAGCGCGATGGGGCGGCGGCGACGATCGCGACGGCGGTGCTGGAGGACCCGCGTGGCTATGGACGGGTAGTGCGCGCGCCGGACGGAACCGTTGAGCGTGTCGTGGAAACCAAGGCCGAGGGTGACGCGACCGAGCTCGAGCTACACATCCGTGAGGTCAACACCGGCATCTACGCCTTCGACGGCGAGCAGCTGCTGATCGCGCTCGAGCAGGTCAGCGGCGACAACGCCCAGGGCGAGTTCTATCTCCCGGACGTCCTCCCGATCCTGCGTGAGCACGAGCGGACAGTGCTGGCACACGAGCTACCCGACGCGACCGAGACGCTGGGGATCAACGATCGCGTGGCCCTGGCCGAGGTGACCGCGATCGCGCAACGGCGGATTCACGCACGGCTGATGATGAGTGGCGTGACGATCGTCGACCCGCTGGCCACGGTGATCGATGCCGACGTCGAGATCGGCCAGGACACCGTCGTGGCGCCGTTCTCCAGTCTGCACGGCCCGACGCGGATCGGAGCGCGCTGCGCCGTCGGCCCGCACGCCACCCTGATCGACACAGTGGTCGGCGACGACGCCAGGCTCGTTCACGCCTACGCCACCGGCGCACAGGTGGGGGACGGCGTCGGCGTGGGACCGTTCGCGTACCTGCGCCCCGGCACGATTCTGCGCGCCGGCTCGAAGGTCGGCACGTTCGTCGAGGTCAAGAACTCGGACATCGGGGCCGGCTCGAAGGTGCCGCATCTGTCGTACATCGGCGACGCCGACATAGGTGAGGACTCGAACATCGGGGCCGGCACGATCACGGCTAACTACGACGGATATCGCAAGCACCGAACCAGGATCGGATCGCGCGTGAAGGTCAGCGTCGACACCTCGCTGATCGCCCCCGTGAGCATTGGCGACGATGCCTTCACGGCCGCCGGGTCGGTGATCAACGAGGACGTTCCCGACGGTGCACTCGGGGTCGCGCGGGCGCGGCAGTCCAACATCGAGGACTATTCGGAGCGCCGCAAGCAGCGCGAGGCGACGAGCCGCGACGAGACTGACCAGCGATGAGGGTTCGTCCCCGCCCCGGCGTACACTCGCGCAGACCATGAGCGTGCTCCACACGCAGACCGTGCCGAGCAGCGAATTGCACGTGGATTACGACAAACGTCTGATGTTGGTCTCAGGCCGGGCGAATCCAGAGCTCGCCGCGAAGATCGGGTCAAAGCTCGACGTCCAGCTCGGCGGGGTGACAGTCAAGACGTTCTCCAACGGCGAGGTGTACTGCCGCTTCGAGGAGTCGGTGCGGGGCGCCGACGCGTTCATCGTTCAGCCGACGTGCGGCAATCCCGCCGCGGGTCTGACCACGAACGATGCGCTGTTCGAGCTGCTGGCCATGATCGATGCCGCCGTCGGCGGCTCGGCGCATCGCGTGATCGCGGTGACTCCCTGGTACGGCTACTCGCGCCAGGACAAGAAGTCGGCGCCGCGTGAGCCGATCACCGCGCGGCTGGTCGCGCGCATGCTGGAGTCGGCCGGGATCGACCGGATCCTCACGATGGACCTCCATTCGGGCCAGATCCAGGGCTTCTTCCAGAAGCCGTGTGACCACATGACCGCGCTGTTCATGCTCACGCAGTACTTCTCGGATCTCGGTCTCGAGGACCTGGTCGTCGTCGCGCCAGACGCGGGCCGCGTCAAGCTGAACAAGAAGTTCGCGGCCGAGATCGGCGCCGACCTGGCCATCCTCAACAAGGAGCGGCCCGCCCAGCAGGTCGCGGCGATCAACTACGTGATCGGCGACGTCGCGGGGAAGACCGCGGTGCTGGTCGACGACATCATTGACACCGCGGGGACGCTCAAGGCCGCGGCCGAGGCCGTCTACGACGCCGGCGCGACCCGCGTCTACGCGGCCGCCACCCACGGCGTCTTCTCCGGCAACGCCTGGGAGAACCTCGCCGCGGCCCGGTTCGAGCAGATCGTGGTCACCGACACGCTGCCGCTGCCGGTCGGTGGTCCGGACAACGTCCGCGTCCTGTCGTGCGCAGACCTGCTGACGAACTCGATCCGCCAGATCTTCACCGACGGCTCGGTGAGTGACGTGTTTGGCGGCGAGAACCAGCTGTTCTAGCCAGGGGGTCACGAAGGTCCAGGAGCGCTCGGGACCGTGCTGCGCTCGCGGTGCTAGCAGCCTGAGAAGTGGGTGACCCCGACCAGGCTCAGCGGCCCGGTGAGAATGTTGGTGGAACTGCAGACGACGTTGACGCGTCCGGTCACCGTGGCCAGCGAAGTCGAGACGCCGGTGAGCGTCGTCTGAAGGGTGTTGAGCTGGGTCTGAAGGTCTGCTCCGCTGACCGTGCCGATGCTGGTCTGTACGGCCTGGAGTTGGCTGGTCAGCGATGCGAGTTGCGAGTTGATCGAGCTGACGTTCAGCCCGCTGGTCAGCGCCTGCAGAGCTCCGACGTTGGTCAAGGCCTGCGAGAGCTGGCCCGGTTGGATGCCGGTCAGCAGGCCCTGCACATTGCTCAGCCCGGTCGTCACGGTGCCGAGGCCCTGCTGTAGCGCGGGAACCGCCGTGCTCAGACCGCTCACGGTCGTTGTCAGTGTGCTCAGCTCGGTGGTGAGCGTGTTGGTCTGGCTGCTGAGGTTCGGCGGAATGTTAAGGCCCGCAACCTGGTTCTGAAGCTTGGTCATCTGGGCCTGCAGCGCGGCCAGAGCCGAGGTCAGCTCGGCCAGAGTGAGCCGGTTGTCGGCCAGGTTGGCCCGCACATTTGCGAACTGCGCGACCGCGTAGGCGGCCAGGTCACTTACGTATTTCGTGAGGCTGGCCAATTTCACACCCAACGCGGCGATCTGCCGTGCGAGCGCCGCGTCCTGCGCGCTCGATGCGTGGCCGCGCAGGGTCACGCGACTGGCGCGGAGCGTCGGTAACGGATTGCGCGCGGTGCTCTTTGACACATTCACGGCCGCGCTCAGGAGGTCACCCCAGCGCAGGCTGCTCACCGGTACACGGGAACGGCCACTCCGCACGCGGGCCGTGCGGTTGAGACTCAGGGTCACCACCGAGGTGCGGAGATGGTTCGCGCGCACTGAACGCCCGTTCAGCAGGACCGGAAGGACGAGCTTTGATCCACTGGTTGCCGGCGCGCCGATGAGCTGCGCGCTGACCGACTTAGCGGATGCAGCAGCGGTCAAGGCAGGACTGAGGGCAAGCAGGGATGCCACCAGCACACCACGAAAAATCCCCCGCACGATGAACCGTCCTTTTCCCCGGGGCGTCATGCGCCCGGTCTCGTCACGTTCTCAAGAATGAAGCCCGGGCCGAGCGGCCAGCTCGGGCTACAACGCATTGTCGGCCGGAGCGCCTCGTGACTTGAACGCTGATGCTTGCTCGTGGACGCCCTCAGCACAGCGGGCCGCCGGGCGGGAAGGGGCGCACGTCGGACGCAGGAACGGCGCTTTTCGGCTGATAGGTTGCCGATCGTGGTTACCCTGATCCCTCCGGACCGCTGAGCGAGGCCGGGTGAACCTGCAGAGCGAGCGGGCGGCGCGGTTGATGGACGTGCTCGGGCTCGACGAGGATGAGCTTTGTCAGGTGCTCGCGGTCGATCCGCTGACGCTGCTTTCAGGCCAGATCGAGCACAGCTCCGAGCTGCCGATCCTGCTCAGCCTGCTCGACGAGTCAGAGCAACGGGCCGGCGCGGCCGTCCTGCGCCGCTGGGTCCGTGCGAGCGGCCCGCGCGGCCGTCCGATCGAGGCGCTGATGCGGCGCGACTTCGCTGCGTTCGAGGACGCGGTGGCCGATCTGGCCGAGCGCGGGTTCGTGCTCCGGGGCGGGGGCTGAGAGTTTGGCCGAGCCGTTCAACCACCAGCTGCGGGTCCGGTACTCCGAATGCGATGCCCAGGGCGTGGTGTTCAACGCCAACTATCTCTCGTACTTCGACATCAGCATGACCGAGCTCTGGCGGGCGGCGTTCGGGAGCTACAAGGCGATGATGGACAGGGGCTACGACCTGGTGGTGGCCGAGGCGCAGATCCACTTCCAAGCACCGGCGCGGTTCGACGAGCAGCTGACACTCGAGGTGGCGATCACCAAGCTCGGCAACACCAGCATCGTCACCGCCCACCGGCTCTGGCGCGGCGAAGAGTCGCTTGCCCAGGGAAGTCTGCGCCACGTCTTCGTGCTCATGGAGAGGATGGGGAAGGCGGCCATCCCCGCCTGGGCGCGCGCCGCGCTCGCCCCGTGGGCGGCGCCGGTAGGCGCCGGCTGAGGCCGCCCGCGGGCTAAGCGTCCGCGGGCTCCTGCTCGCGCTTGCCGGGCCAGAATCCGGTCAGGTGCTCGAACGTGCGCGCGCTGGCCCGGTCGACGGCGGCGCCGACCCCGGCCATCGTGGCGGCTTCCAGCGCGGCCGCGCCGACGACCTTGGGCAGGCTGGCCTGCTCGGTGGTCGGCTCCGGCGGAGCGGCGGAATCGATCTTGGCCCAGATGGTCTTGAACACGCTGCGTCCGATCCGGGCGGCGATCGCGGAGGCGATGATGGCGAATGGCTTGTAGAGGATCTTCATTGCCTGCCAGCCTACCCCGCAGCGGCCCTCCTCTGACGCGATCTGCCCACGGGCCCACCGCAGGGCCCACACGTTCTCCACTTGGAGGTGGTGCACCGCCGCTTCGTATGGGTAAATACGTGCTGAACACCACGCCTAACCGAAGGAGCATGCATGCTCGAGGACGGCCCCAGATCCGACGACGGCGCAGCGGAGGACCTGCTCCGGCGGGCGCTGCTCGACGATTCTGCGGCGGTGGCGGTGTCCCTGCGAGTCGACGGGCTGTCGCTGAGCGACGCCGTCACGGTGATCTTCCATGCGCGCCGGGATCTCGGGACGCTGCAGACCTACGTCGCGACCGGCAGCCGCGGCGCCGGAGCGACGGTGTCGGCAAGCGAACTTTTGCGCGTCCCGTGCGACCTGGATCTGGCGGAGGCCGAGGACCGCGAGGAAGCCGAGCTGCTGTACCTCGAGCAGGCGCGAGCTCTCCGCGACGCGCTGGTGGGCGCCGATCTGGTACTCGACGTCTGGCGTGAGCCGCTAAGTGAGCTGATCGGCTCCGGCGTTGCCGTCGACCATTCGGTCCAGCTGTCGGTTCGGCTGCCGGCGCCGCGGCTGCTGCCCACCGCACTGGTGGCGCGCGAATCGCAGCTCGTCGTGACGCCGGTATGCGGAGCGCGGACCCTGGCCCAGGGGCGTCCCCCCCTGGGGATCGCGTGCGCGCAACAGGACTTCACCCGCGTGTATCCGCTGGCCGACGATCCGGAACGCTGCGTGGAGGATTTTCTGCAGCTCTCGGCCCAGCACGCCCGGACACTGGCTGAGCAGCTCGATCATCAGGAGGCCTCAATCGATCGCTTCCTCGAGCTGAGCGACTCCTAGAGCACCCGCTCGGCTACCGTGCGCCGCTGTGCGCCGGATGTATCTGCTGCTGATCGGACTGGGCATCCTCGCGTTCCTCGCGATCAGCACGCTGCTCGCGCGGGTCTTCAGCACCGACGGAGCTGAACGCACCGCGATCACCGGATTGCTGCAGGCCGAGGCCCGCGGCGACGGCCAGGGAATGGTGTCCCGCCTCCAAGCCTGTCGTGCGAGTCCGGCCTGCCGAGCGCAGGCGGCGCAGCTGAGCAGCACCCTGCGCCGCGCCGGGAGCATCTCGATTCTTCAGCTCCAGCCGTCGACCGGGTTCGCGCTCGTCGGTAGCACCGGTGTCGCGCGCGTGGCGTGGAACGTTTCGACCGTGTCGCTACCGGTGGTGCAATGCGTGCGGGTCCGCCGGACCGGCGACGTGATCCGGGGGCTGCAGGTTCAGCTGCTGGCGATCAGCGGCCGGATCAAGAGCGACGCTGACTGCCCGGCGCGGTTCTAGGGCCGGCCCGCACCGGATCGCGCTTGGGTTCGCGCGCCGGACGTCGCTCGCGGTCGGGGAGGCGCTCGGCCAGGCGTTCGTGTCCGCGCAGTCGTACCCGCGCGGGCTCGGCATCCGGAAGCGGCAGACCGCCCCCGGGTACGTCCCTCGGGTCGGGCGGCCGGCGCGGGTAGTTGCCCCAGCCGTCATCGGAATCCCCGTCGATCGGCTTGGGCGGCGAGTCCGGCTGATCGCGGAGCGCCGGGATCATCAGGACAGCCACGCACGCTAGACCGAGGAGGTGAACTCCGGCGATCATCAGCAGCAGCTGAGCCTCGCCTGACATACGTGAAATCGTAGCGTGCCGGAACGCCTGCTGGGCAAGTGCTCGCTACCATCGGCAGCCTATGGCTGGTTCAGACGCTACAGCTCTATCGGTGACCCTCCGCGAGGTCGAAGGTTCGCGGGCCGTGCGGCGCCTACGGCGTGAAGGGGGAGTCCCCGGAATCGTCTACGGCGGCGGCGAGGACCCGATTCCGTTTCAGGTCGACTCGCGGGATCTCCGCCAGGCGCTGGCCCACGCCGGCGCCGTGCTCGATCTAAAGATCGACGGCGACGGGGCCACGCCGGTCGTCCTCAAGGAGCTCGTGCGTCACCCCGTGAACGGCGCCACGGTTCACATCGACCTGCTGCGGGTCCGTCTGGACGTGAAGATCCAGGCCCCCGTGGTGGTCGAGCTCACCGGCAGCGACGACGCGCCGGGCGTCAAGGAGGGCGGCGTCCTCGAGCAGATCACCCGAGAGGTGACGATCGAGGCACTTCCCAACGACATCCCGGACGTGATCGAGCATGACGTTTCCGCCCTGCAGATGAATGACACGGTCACACTGGAAGCGCTCACCGCGCCACGAGGCGTGACCCTGCTCGACGACCCTGAAACGGTGATCGCCACCGTCTTGCCTCCGCGGCTCCAGCTGGAGGACGAGACCGAGATCGAGGCGGAGACCGAAGTCGTCGGCGAAGGCGAGGCTGCGCCCGACGGCGAGGCCTCTGGGGATGACGCCGGCGCCGGCGCCGACTCCGATTCCGAGTAGCGGCTCCGACCCGCCATGGCACTCCGAGGTCGCGGCGCTCCCGTCGACTGGCTGCTGGTCGGCCTCGGCAACCCCGGGGCGGAGTTCGCGCGCACCCGTCACAACGTCGGGTTCGAGATCGCGGAGCGGCTGGCCTCCAGGTGGCAGCTGCCCCGATGGAAGGCCAAGTACCGCGGCCTGCTCACCGAGGGCCGGGTCGGCCCCGGTGGTCCACGGGTGGCCCTGCTGCTGCCACAGACCTACATGAACGAGGCGGGCGATTCCGTCAGCCCGGCCCGCGGCGCCCTGAGGGTCCCGCTCGATCGGGTGCTGGTGCTGCACGACGAAATCGACCTGCCGTTCGGAGAGATCCGCACCCGGCTCGGCGGCGGCCTCGCCGGGCACAACGGCCTGAAGTCGCTGCAGCGCTCGCTCGGCTCACCGGACTTCTGGCGGGTCAGGGCCGGTGTGGGACGGCCGCCGACCACCGACCCGGACCGCGTCGCGGCCTATGTGCTCGGCCGCTTCCGCGAGCCGGCGGACGACGTCGATCTGCTCGTCGAGCAGGCGGCTGACGCCGCCGAGCGAGTTCTCGGAGACGCGCCGGACCCGACCTAGTGGTTCATCCTTCAAGTTCGTTGAGTCGTGTAGGTGTCCTGCCTGTCACCCAGAACTTCTTGTCGACTTGTTCGGCGAGACTGGAGCTGGCGATGGGTGTCATCAAGCAGATCACGGTGTCG
>JBPCMW010000033.1:0-12745 GCA_051001875.1 Solirubrobacteraceae bacterium
GGGCGCCACTGCCGGCAGTGGAGCGGAGACCGGGAGGGCCACGTAGAATAGAGATCCCATCCGCGCCGCCGGCCCCAGGACCGGCGGGCGCCCGCCGGGGCCGCCCCGCACGAGCGCCAGCCGGGCGTGGATCCCCGGCCAGCTCACGAGGTCCGACTCGACGGTGACCGTGCGGCGCTCGCCGGGGAGCAGCACCCGGCAACCACCCCGGCGGGCAAACTCCAGCGTCAGCGAGGCCGCGGCCCGCACGGCGGCGTCCAGGTGCTCGGTCGGGCCCGTCCCGCGGGCGTCGAGCACGATCAGCGGCCGCGTGTCGCCGTCGGGTTGCAGGCGGCGCTCGAGCAGGCCGGCCCCGCGGGCCAGCGCCGCCCAGTGGATCCGGGAGGCCGGCGTACCCGGGCGATACGGACGCAGGCCGTCGACGTCCACCGCGGCCAACGGTTCGCCGGCGGAGCGCGAACCGTCGCTCTCCCGAAGCTCGCCCCGGCCGGCGGCCGGCCAGCGGACGGGCTCGGTCCGGGGGAGGATCAGCAGCTCCTGGGGCGGTCCGCTGCCGGCCCGCACGACGCGCACGAGCTCCAGTGTGTCGTGCACCACGAGCGACGGCGGCTCCAATCGGTGCATGCCGCGCCGGTGCAGCCGCGCCACGATCCGCACCTCAGCCCTAGAACCGCCGGAGAGGAGCGACAGCGGCCGGTTCAGCGACACCGGAGCACCGGCCAGCGGATCGAGCACCTCGCCTCCCGGCAACCCGAGCCAACCTCGGCGCACCTCGATCATCGCCTCCACCGGCTCGCCCTCGATCACGCGCTCGGCGACAAGCCGGCGGCGGACGTCGGCGCCGCGGGTGCTTCCCCAGACCCACAGCGGGGTGACGAGGCCCAGCAGCGTGAACGCCGCCCCAGGAACGAACAGGGGTGCGGCATCAAAGGTGAAGGCGGCCAGCGTCAGCGCCATCCCCGCGGTGGCGACTCCGGCTGCCCGGGCCACGCTCAGCTCACAGCGCCCGGACGGAGGCGACCGCGTCGGCCACCACCTCGCGGGCCGCGGCCCGCGGGTATTCCGGCGCCATCATCAGGCGATGGACGAGGACCGACTCAGCCAGTGCCTGCACGTCGTCGGGCAGCGCGTGGTCGTGCCCCTGCATCATCGCGTGCGCCTTGGCCGCCCGCAGCAGCAACAGCCCCGCGCGCGGACTGGCGCCGAGCTCCACCCGCGGATCCTCGCGCGTCCGCCACAACAGTCGCACGATGTAATCGCGTAACGGCTCCGAGGCCATGATCCGCGCGGCGCCGTCCTGGGCGGCCAGCACCTCGGACGCGGTCGCGACCGGAGCGAGCGCCAGCACCTTGTCGCCGGACTCGTGAGCGGCGAGCATCCCGGCCTCCGCGCCGCGCTCGGGATAGCCGAGCGAGATCTTGACCATGAACCGGTCGAGCTGAGCCTCCGGCAGCGGATACGTCCCCTCGTATTCGACCGGGTTCTGCGTAGCCAGGACCATGAACGGGCGCGCGAGCTCATGGGTCTGCACATCGACAGTGACCCGGCGCTCCTGCATGCATTCGAGCAATCCAGACTGCGTCTTCGGCGAGGCCCGGTTGACCTCTGCGACGAGCACGATGTTCGCGAACACCGGCCCCGGCCTGAACTCGAAGCGGCCTTCGCGCTGGTCGTAGACGTTGGCGCCAACCACGTCCGCGGGCAGCAGGTCAGAGGTGCATTGCACCCGCGCGAAGTGGCAGTCGATCGACCGGGCCAGCGCGCGCGCCAGGGCGGTTTTGCCGACGCCCGGGTAGTCCTCGACCAGCACGTGACCCTCGGCCAGCAGCGCCACCAGCAGGTACCTCAGTGTGTCGTCTCGGACCTGTACCGCACGCGAGACGTTCTCGGCGATCCGCCGAGCAACGGCCGCGAACCGTTCAGACTCGTGCGGTGCTACCGGCGTTTGCTCTGGCGGCTCCACCGATCCCCTCCCTCGGGAGGCCCCGCAGGCTCTGCACCTCGTCGAGCACCGCCGAGGCGATCAACTGCTTGCTGGTCTGCGCCACATGCCGCTGTCCACCGTCGGCGGTGAGGATGCTCACCTCGTTCTGATCGGAATCGAATCCGATCCCGGGTTTGGAGATGTCGTTGACGACGATCGCATCGAGGCCCTTGCCGTTGAGCTTGTCGCGGCCGTACTGCACCGCCCCGTCGCCGTGCTCGGCGGCGAAGCCGATCAGCACCTGCCCGGGGGCTCGGCGCAGGGCCAGCGAGCTGAGGACGTCAGGGGTCGGCTCAAGCTCGATCCTCGGCACCCCCCGGTCCTTCTTGAGCTTCATCTCGACGGCCTCCCGGGGGCGAAAGTCGGCCACCGCGGCGGCCATCAGCAGCACGTTGCATGAGTCAAAGTGGGCGTCGCAGGCCTGTGCGAGCTCGGCCGCCGACTGCACCCCGACCAGCCGCACGCCCGCGGGGGGGGCAACGTTCACGTTCGCGGCGATGACCGTGACCTCGGCGCCGCGCCGGGCTGCCTCCGAGGCCAGCGCCAGTCCCATCCGCCCCGAGGAGCGGTTGCCGATGTAGCGGACGGTGTCGATCGGCTCGCGGGTCCCGCCGGCGGTGATGAGGACGCGGACCCCGCTCAGCGACGGCGCCGTCAATAGCGTCTCGCAGGCCTCCAGCAACGCCGCCGGTTCGGCCAGGCGACCGATACCGTACTCGCCGTGGGAGGCGAGATCTCCCTCGCCGGGGGCGATCACCGTCACTCCGCGGGAGGACAGGAGCGCCAGGTTGGCCTGGGTGGCGGCGTGCAGATACATGCGGTTGTTCATTGCCGGAGCGATCGCCACCGGACAGGCGGCGGCCAGCGCGGCCGTGCTCAGCAGGTTGTCGGCGTGCCCGGTGGCCAGCTTGGCGATCGTGTTGGCGCTGGCCGGGGCGATGAGATACAGGTCAGCACGCTCGACCAGGGCTAGGTGGCTGATCGGAGCGCGCTCGGGCAGTGCTTCGCCGGGAAACGCTCCGCGCGCAGGATCGGGCTCGAACTCGCCGCCGAGCACGGGCGCGCCGGTGATTGCGGCAAAGGACGCCCGGCCGACGAACCGCTCGCTGGTGGCCGTCTGGATCACGCGCACAGCATGACCGGCTTTGACCGCCAGCCGAGCGGTCTCGAGCGCCTTGTAGGCCGCGATGCCCCCGCTCACGCCGAGGAGCAGCCGGGCCATCGCTTCGCCTCCGCCGACCCCGGTTACCGGTAGTGGTACTTGATCTTGCCCTGGGCGACTTCCTCCAGGGCAATCGTGAGGTAGTTCTTGGAGCGGGTGTCGACCATCGGCGGTGGAAACTCGTCGAAGGTGCCCTCCCCGAGGTTGTGGTAGTACGAGTTGATCTGACGCGCGCGCTTGGCGGCGACGATCACACTCGCGTAATCGGAGTCGACGTGTTCCAGAAGCTTGTCGATGCGGGGAGAGATCAAGGCTGGCGGGTCCTTTGGGATCGGGGTGTCCAAAGGTTAGCGGGCCCACCCCGGGGTCGCCGGATCAGCCGCGGGCCAGCGCCGCCTTGACGATCTGCTCAAGCTCGTCAGTGGCCTCCTCGAGCCTGTCGTTAACGACGACGTAGCCGAATTCCGGTTGCGAGGCCAGCTCCTGGCCGGCGGTCTGCAGGCGCTGCTGGACCTGGTCGCTGGTATCGGTCCCCCGGCCCACCAGCCTGGCCTGGAGCGCCTCCTGAGAAGGCGGGGCGATGAACACGGCAATCGCCTCCGGCATGCTGCGGCGGATCTGTCGCGCGCCCTGGACCTCTATCTCCAGCACGACGGGTGCTCCCGCTCCCAGCCGTCGCTCGAGCTCGGCGCGCAGCGTCCCGTAGCGGTTACCGGAGTACGTCGCGTGCTCGACGAAGTCACCCTGCTCGACGTGCCGCTCGAAATCCTCCGGGGTGAGGAAGTAGTAGTCGACGCCATCACGTTCGCCCGGTCGCGGCCGCCGCGTGGTCGCGGATATCGACAGCTCAAGCTCCGGCACACGGCCGAGCAGGCCGCGGATCAGAGTCCCCTTTCCCACCCCGGAGGGTCCAGTGATGACGAACATCTCGGACATGCCTGGGGGTGGAGGGCCCGGTAGCGGACGCGCTAGCGGCGGCGCATCAAGTCAACCAGCTCAGACCGCTGGCGTTGCGAGAGCCCGCCGATCGTCTTGCTCGGGGAGATCCGGCAGTGAGTCAGGATCTTGTTCACCTTCACGCGTCCGTACTTCGGCACGGCGAGCAGAAGGTCGAACACCTTCGCGGTCTCGAGATACTCGGGCGGCTGGAGCAGGAGCTCGTGAATCGGCTGGCGGCCGGCCTTGAGGTCACGCTTGAGCTGGGCCCGGCGAGTGCGAATGTCGTTGGCGCGCTGAAGCGCTTCCATGCGCTGCACTAACGAACGCTCGGGTGCCGCGATGAGTTTGGCGGGTGATTCGCTGACCGGCGGCATGGGCGGCGACTATACATCTTGGGCACGTGCGATCAAGGCCAAGTCCCCCAATTCGACTAGACCTCAAGCTGAGGTAGAGCATTGTCGAGGATGGTTGGGGGAATAGCCATAGTTTGCAGGGGTTTGAGTAAAGCCACCACACCCTGTTGAACGGACCTGTACATGGTGCGCCGGAAAGCGGTTGTCGGCCGGACCGGCAATGCGTCAGCCCCAGTTTCGGACCGGAGCGCCGCCGCGTCAACCCCAGTTTTTGACCGGGGCGAGACCGCAATCAAGCTCGGTGGCCACACGCGCGCCGGCTGTCGGATCTCTGAAGCTCTCCGTGCCGACCGCCACCAGGTCTGCGCCGGCGCGGATCAGATCAGCTGCGTCGTGACCCCGTTGGACCCCCCCCATTCCGATGATCGGAAGCTCCACCGCGTCACGTACGGTGTGCACCTGCGCGAGTGCGATGGCCCGCAATGCAGGGCCTGACGCGCCTCCGGTAATACCCCCGAGCCACGGCTCCCCCGAACCCGGATGCAGCGCCATTCCCCGAACCGTGTTGATCAACGACAGCGCGCTCGCCCCCGTGTCCCGCGCGGCGCGGGCCACCGCCGCCACGTCTGACACGTTGGGCGTCAGCTTGACGATCAGTGGCTTCTCGGTGAGCGGTCTGACGCGCTCGAGCAACCGCGAGAGCTCTTGCGGATCCGCGCCCATGATCAACCCGGTCTCCACGTTGGGGCAGGACACGTTGAGCTCCAGCGCGGCCACCTCGTCACGGGGGGCGAACGCCTTTACCAGCTGCGCCACCTGCTCGGAGCTGAAGCCCATCACATTGACGATCAGCGGCACCGGCAGCCGCGCCAGCTTGGGGAGGTCCTCGCGCAGATAACCTGCGAGCCCCTTGTTGGGCAGGCCGATCGAGTTCAACAACCCACCGGGGAGCTCCCACAGGCGCGGGGGCGGATTCCCCTCCCGGGGCTCGACGGTGACCGTCTTGGACACGAAAGCGGAGAACGGGAAATGCGCGGTCAGCTGCTCTCCGAACGCGCGTTGGGCGGCGATCGCGTCGAACGTCCCCGACGCGTTGATGATCGGGTGCTTCAGCTCGATCCCGCAGAACGTGATGGTCAATGGCCCGCCCCGGGGACGAGTGCCGTCTGCAGTTGCGCGGCGTCGAGCACTGGGCCGTCGACGCACAGCCGGACGTAGCCCTCACGGGTCGCCACGACGCAGCCGAAGCAGGCACCAAAGCCACACGCCATCCCGGACTCGAGCGCGAGCTGACCCGGCGTGTCGGTCTGCTCGCACAGGCGGCGCACCGCCTCCAGCATCGCCGGCGGCCCGCAGCCGTAGACCTCAACCTGAGGGTGTTCACGCAGCGTCTCGCGGAGCAGCTCGGTGACCAGCCCGAAATGTCCCGCGCTCCCGTCGTCGGTGGCCACCCGGGGGTTGGTCAGCAGCCCGGCTCCGACGGCATGGGCACCGCTGCGAAACCCGAGCAGGGTGGTGTGCGGCCGGGTGAGCTGATCCTGCAGGATGGCCAGGGGCGCGATCCCGACGCCCCCGCCGACGAGCACCGGCGCTCGGTCCTGGCGAGGCGCCTGCCAGCCGATTCCGAGTGGGCCGACCAGCAGCAGCTGATCGCCGGGCGCCAGCTCACACAGGCGCCTTGTCCCCGGCCCGACGTCCTCGATCAGAAAGTGCAGCTCGGGGCTGGCCGCGGGTGCGCGCAGCACGCTGAACGCCCGCGGCAGAAACGGGCGCTCGTCCTCCCCCCCACCCCAGCGCTCGGCCGTGCTCAGCATGTAGAACTGGCCGGCCTGCGGACGCGGGCCGGCGGGATCCTCACAGCGCACCACGACATAGGCGCCGTGCTGCTCGCGGGCAACGACCGCGGCCGCGCGTCGGCCGAAGGGAGCCTGGACGCGCTCGACGGTCAATGCACTCCGGAGGCGCGAGCGTGGATCTCCTGCAGCGAGATCACCTCGGGCTCGCCCCGGCGAGCAGCGGCGATGGCGCGCGCGGCGGCCATCCCGCCGGAGATCGTGGTGATGCAGGGAATCCCACGAGTGATCGCCGCGGAGCGGATCTCGTAGCCGTCGGTGCGGGCGCCCGTCCCGACCGGGGTGTTGATCACCAGGTCGACCTCGCCGCGCTCGATGCAGTCGACGACGTGGGGAGAGCCCTCGCCGATCTTGTTGATCGCGCGGGCTGGGATGCCCATCCGGTTCAGTGCCTGCGCTGTGCCCCGTGTAGCGATGATCTCGAAGCCGAGATCGTGCAGCGAGGTGGCGATCCCGGTCGCGGCCGGCTTGTCGCCGTCGGCCACGGTGATGAACACCGTCCCGGCGGCGGGCAGTCGCGCGCCGGCCGCGGCCTGGGCCTTGGCGAAGGCGGTGGGGAAGTCCCGCGCGATGCCCATCACCTCTCCGGTGGAGCGCATCTCGGGCCCGAGCAGCGAATCGGCGCCGGTGAACCGGTCGAACGGCAGCACCGCTTCCTTGACGCACACGTGGCCGTTGTTCGTCTCGCGGGGGAGCTCGAGCTCGGCGAGGGTCTCGCCGAGCATGATCCGGCAGGCCAGCTTGGCCAGGGGCAGCCCGATCGCCTTGGAGACGAACGGCACGGTCCGCGAGGCTCGCGGGTTGGCTTCGATCACGTGCAGGCCCTCCTCGCCGTGGATCGCGAACTGCACGTTCAGCAGCCCGATCACGCCGAGGGCCCTGGCGATCCCCGCCGTCTGCTCGGCGATCTGGGCCAGCATCTCCTCGCCCAGCGCGTGGGGTGGCAACACGCAGGCCGAGTCGCCGGAGTGGATTCCGGCCTCCTCGACGTGCTGCATGATCCCGCCGATCCAGACCTCGCTCCCGTCGCACAGCGCGTCGACGTCAACCTCGATCGAGTCCTCGAGGAAGCGGTCGAGATAGATCGTCGCGCCTGGAGTGGTGCCGACCCGCTCGAGGTAGCCCCGGAGTCCGTCGACGCTGTAGACGATCTCCATCGCCCGGCCCCCGAGCACGTAGCTTGGGCGCACGAGGAGCGGGAAGCCCACGTCGGGGGCCCGGTCCAGCGCCTCGTCCGCGGAGCCCGCGCTGGCGTACGGCGGAGCCTTGTAGCCGAGACGGTCGAGCAGCGGCCCGAAGCGCGAGCGGTCCTCGGCGAGATCGATCGAATCGATCCCGGTCCCGAGGATCCGCAGGCCGGCCTCGTGCAGGCCCGCCGCCAGCTTCAGTGGAGTCTGACCACCAAACTGCACGACCACCCCTTCGGGCTGCTCGATCATGCAGACGCCGAGCACGTCTTCGAGGGTGAGTGGCTCGAAGTAGAGCCGGTCAGAGGTGTCGTAGTCGGTCGAGACGGTCTCAGGGTTGCAGTTGATCATCACCGCATCACGACCCAGCTCGCGCACGGTCTGGGCCGCGTGGACGCAGCAGTAGTCGAACTCGATGCCCTGACCGATGCGGTTCGGTCCCGAGCCGAGGATCACCACGCTGGGCCGCTCGCCACGGACCACCTCGTGGGTGGGACCGGCGGGGCCGGTCCGCTCCCAGCCCGAGTAGAAGTACGGCGTGCGGGCGGCGAACTCCGCCGCGCAGGTGTCCACGGCCTTGTAGGTGCGCTCACCCCTGAACGGGGCCTGCGGATCGCGGATGAACTCGGCGAGCTCGTGCAGGAACCACGGATCGATGCTGGTGCGCTGCTGGAGGACGTCGATCGGCACCCCCCGGCGCAGCGCCTCCAGCAGGTGATCGAAGCGCTCGGCCCCGGGGACGGAGACGAGCTCCAGCAGCCGGCTGTCCTCGGCCGGGCTGCGCGGCTCGAGGTCGAGCTCACGGGAGCGGAGCGCCTTACCGAAGGCCTGCTGGAACGTGCGCCCGATGGCCATCGCCTCACCCACCGACTTCATGTGCGTGGTCAGCTCCGCCTCGGCGCCGGGAAACTTCTCGAACGCGAAGCGCGGCCACTTGACCACGCAGTAGTCGATCGCCGGCTCGAAGCTGGCCGGAGTGGCCCGCGTGATGTCGTTGGGGATCTCCTGCAGGGTGTAACCGACGGCCAGCCGCGCGGCGATCTTGGCGATCGGAAAGCCGGTCGCCTTGCTGGCCAATGCGCTCGAGCGCGAGACGCGCGGATTCATCTCGATGACCACGATCTCGTCGGTCTCCCGGTTGACGGCGAACTGCACGTTGGAGCCGCCGGTCTCCACACCGACCGCCCGGATCACCGCGATCGCCTGGTCACGCAGAGCCTGGTACTGCTTGTCGGTAAGCGTCTGCTGCGGGGCCACGCAGACGCTGTCGCCGGTGTGGACGCCCATCGGATCTAGGTTCTCGATCGAGCAGATGATCACCACGTTGTCGGCGCGGTCACGCATGACCTCGAGTTCGAACTCACCCCACCCGAGCACCGATTCCTCGATCAGCACCTGACCGATCGGAGAGGCCTCGATGCCGCCCCCGACGATGCGCTCTAGGTCAGTCTCGTCGTGGACGACGCCTCCGCCGCGGCCGCCCAGCGTGAACGCGGGACGAACGATGAACGGCAGCCCGAGCGCGGCGATCGCCGCCCGGGCGTCGGACACAGTGTGGGCGATCGTGCTGCGTGGCACCCGCAGGCCCGCGTCGGTCATGGTCTGGCGAAACCGCTCGCGGTCCTCGGCGCGGTCGATCGCGTCGTAGTTGGCTCCGATCAACTCGACGCCGTGCTTGGCGAGCGTCCCGTCCTCGTGCAGGGCCTTGGCGAGGTTCAGCGCGGTCTGCCCCCCGAGCGTGGGCAGCAGCGCGTCGGGCTGCTCGCGCTCGATCACCTGCGCGACCGTGCGCGGGAGCAGCGGCTCCACGTAGGTGACGGTGGCCACCTCAGGGTCGGTCATGATCGTGGCAGGGTTCGAGTTGACCAGCACGACCTCATAGCCCTCCTCCATCAGCACGCGGCAGGCCTGGGTGCCGGAGTAGTCGAACTCGGCCGCCTGACCGATAACGATCGGCCCGGAGCCGATCAGCAGGATCTTGTGGATGTCGTCGCGCCGGGGCATCTCGCGCTACTCCGCCGCTTTGATCTCGTCGACGAAGCGGTCGAACAGGTAGAGCGCGTCGTGGGGGCCGGGACCGGCCTCGGGGTGGTACTGGACCGTGGCGCCCTGGACGTCCTTGAGCGTCAGGCCCTCGACCGTCCGGTCGTACAGGTTGATGTGGCTGAGCTCGGCCGCTCCGAAGTCGGTCTCCCAGCGGACCGCCTCGTCGGTGTCGATCGTCCGGGCCCCATCCGGACCGAGCACCGCGAAGCCGTGGTTCTGACTGGTGATCTCGGTGCGACCGGTGGTCAGGTCCTTGACGGGATGGTTGGCTCCGTGATGTCCGAACGGGAGCTTGTAGGTCTCAAGGCCGACCGCTCGGCACAGCAGCTGATGGCCGAGGCAGATCCCGTACACAGGCTTCTTGCCCACCAGCCCGCGGACCGTCTGGACGATGTAGTCCAGGGCGGCGGGGTCGCCGGGCCCGTTGGCCAGGAAGATCGCGTCGGGGTCGCTGCGCAGCAGGTCTTCTGCGCCGGCGCTGCAGGGGTGGAGCTCGACGGTCGCCCCGCGCTCACGCAGGTTGCGGATGATCGACAGCTTGACCCCGGTGTCGATCATCGCGATGCGGGGACCGTCCTCGTCGCCGGCGAGGGTGATCGGCGCGCCCGGGGTCAGCGCCCGAGCCAGGTCACGGCCACTCATCGAGGGCTCGCCGTCGATCATCCCGGCGGCCTGGGCCAGGGAGACACGCTCGGGGAACACGCCACCCTTCATCGCCCCCTCGTCGCGTATGTGGCGCACCAGCGCGCGAGTGTCGAGATCGGTGATCGCCGGGACGCCGCAGTCGGTGAGCCACGACAGCCAGCCGCGCTCGGCTCCCGGTGCATCCTCACGGTTCACCGCTGCGCGCATGATCGCAGCGCGGGCGTGCACGCGGTCTGACTCCATCGCCTCGGCGCTGACCCCGTCGTTGCCGATCTGGGGATAGGTGAAGATGATCAGCTGGCCGGCGTAGCTCGGGTCGCTCATCGCCTCCTGGTAGCCGGACATGGAGGTGGTGAAGACGATCTCCCCGACCGCCGCCTGATCCGCCCCGCACGCCAATCCGTCGAACCGGGTGCCGTCGGCCAGCAACACGTACGCGCCGCGTTGGCTCATCGGCTGAGCGCGGGCGCTGATTGGAGCATCCGCTCCCGGAACGCGATCACCCCGGCGGCGATCGTCAGCACGACCTGTCCGTGGAGCGTTCGTCCGTGGAAGCAGCAGTTGTCCGAGCGACTGGCGTAGCCGCCCGCTCCGACCTCGAACTGGGCACCGAGGTCGACCAGGCAGAGGTTGGCCGGCTCACCCTGAGCGATCCGCGGCACGGCCAGCCCGTACAGCTCGCCGCCGCTGGTCATCCGCACGACGATGACGTCGAGCTCCAGCTCCCCGGGCAGCACCAGCTCGGTGTAGAGCGCCGAGAACGCGGTCTCGAGGCCGGTCGTTCCCATCGGCGCCTGCTCGAACGCCACCTCCTTCTCGTGCCGGGCATGGGGTGCGTGATCGGTCGCGACGCAGTCAATCAGGCCGCTCTGGAGCGCCCGCACCAGGGCGTTGCGGTCCTGTTCGCTGCGCAGCGGTGGATTCATCTTGAAGCGGCTGTCGAGTGTGCGCACGACGTCGTCGGTGAGGGTCAGGTGATGGGGCGTGGCCTCCGCGCTCACCTGGGCGCCCGCCTGCTTGGCGGCGGCTACGGCCTGGACCGACTCGATGCACGAGAGATGCTGGAAGTGCACGCGCGCACCCTCGTAGAGCGCGATCGCGCCGTCGCGGGCGACCATCGTCGACTCGGAGATCGACGGGATCCCGGCCAGCCCCAGACGGGCCGAGACCCCACCCTCGTGCATGACCCCTTCGCCAGACAGCGCCGGATCCTCCTCGTGCAGGGCGATGACGCCACCGGTCAGGCGCTGGTACTGCAGCGCTTTGCGCAGCATGCCTGCGGACACCACGGGCTTGCCATCGTCGGTGAATCCGAGCGCGCCATCGTCGCGCAGCTGGGCCATCTCGGTCAGCTCCTGACCGGCCAGGCCGCGGGTGATCGACGCGAGGAAGCCGACCGGGACTCTGGCCTGGCGGGCGGCGCCGTCGACCAGCGAGCGCAGGACGGCGGGGTCGTCGATCACCGGGTCGGTGTTGGGCATCGCGATCAACGCGACGAACCCCCCGGCTGCCGCCGCCGCGGTGCCGGTGTCGAGATCCTCCTTGTACTCCTGGCCCGGCGTGCGCAGATGGACATGCGGATCGACGAAGCCGGGCAGCGCGTGCTTGCCGGTCGCGTCGATCGTCTCGGCCCCCGGGGGTGCGGTCAGCGAACCGGGAACGCCCAGCTCCGCCACCACGCCCTGACGGACCAGGATGTCGCACGGCTCGTCGAGCTCGGCCCGCGGATCCAGCACGTGGGCGCCCTGGATCAGGAGGTCGGCAGGCTGTTCCGGTCGGGCGAACAGGCCGGGCTGGGGGGCGGGCGCGCTCATGCCACCGCCGCCAGCACGGGCGAGCCGACGAGCAGCTCGTAGAGCACGGCCATCCGCACGACCACGCCTGCCTTCACCTGCTCGCCGATCAGGGCCTGGGGAGAATCGATCGCGTCGGCGGACAGTTCGACGCCGCGGTTGACCGGCCCGGGGTGCATGAGCAGCTGGCCGGGCCGCAATCGCTGCAGGTTGATCTGGTAGCGCGCTGCGTATTCCCGCAGCGAGGGGACGAACGACTCGCGCATCCGCTCCTGCTGCATGCGCAGCACGTAGACGACGTCGGCCTCGTGCAGCCGGTCAAGGCTAAAGGTGGCCTGGCAGCCGAGCGCCTCGCTCCCCCGGGGGATGAGCGTCGGCGGCCCGCACACCGTCGTCTGGGCGCCCATGCGGTTCAGAGCGAGGATGTTCGAGCGGGCCACGCGCGAGTGCAGCACGTCGCCGACGATCCAGATCTTGGCTCCGTCGAGCGCTCCCAACTTTCGCCTCAGCGTGAACACGTCGAGCAGGGCCTGCGTCGGGTGCTCGTGCTTGCCGTCGCCGGCGTTGACCACGCTGGCCGGGGTCCAGCCCGCGACCAGCTGCGCGGCGCCGGCGTGCGGCGAGCGGATCACGATCGCCGCGGGATCATAGGCGGACAGCGTCTGCACGGTGTCCTTGAGCGACTCGCCCTTGTCGACACTCGAGCCCTGCGAGCGGACGCTGACGACGTCGGCGCTCAGCCGCTTGGCCGCGAGCTCGAAGGACGAGCGCGTGCGCGTCGAG
>JBPCMW010000034.1:0-31848 GCA_051001875.1 Solirubrobacteraceae bacterium
CCGGTGCGCTCTTACCGCACCATTTCACCCTTACCGGCCTGGAGCTCTGCAGCGGCCCCAGGCTTAGGCGGTGTCTTTTCTGTGGCACTTTCCCGCGGGTTTCCCCGGGTCGGCGTTACCGACCACCTTGCCCTTTGATGTCCGGACTTTCCTCGAAGGTGTTCACCTCCGCGGCTGCTCAGCCTGCAACCCTCAGCATAGCGCCAAGCGCCGGTGCTCGAACGTCAGGAAAGCGTCGAGCCACAACTCTTGCACCGGCCTCCGATCGGCCGCGGATGCACGCCGTACTGCGGCGCCATCGGCTCCTGGCAGACCGGGCAGGTGACGACTCGGTGGGCGGCGAGTTCCTCCCATACGCCGGTGAGCAACTCGTCCAGCGTCGGCTCACCGCCCACCTCGTCGAACAGCGAGGGCAGGCGCGAGGCCACCATCGTGGTCATGCGCTCGCCCCCTTCACGACATGCTCCGCATCAGGCCTACAACCTTCCCGAGCACGCGCACGTCCCGGCTGCGGATGGGCTCCATCGCCTCGTTCTCAGGCTGGAGCCGAACGTGGTCCGTCTCCTGAAAGAAGCGTTTGACCGTCGCTTCCTCCCCCACCAGCGCGACAACGATGTCGCCGTCGTTGGCGACATCCTGGGGTCGGACCACAACCAGATCGTCTTCGAGAATTCCCACGTCCTTCATCGACTCGCCGCGCACCCGCAGCAGGTACTCGCCATCCTCACCGCCGGCAAATCCAGGGGTCTGGATGTAGTCCTCGATGTTCTCCTCGGCCAGCACCGGCTGGCCCGCGGCCACTTGGCCGATGAGCGGGAGTCCGGGGCGGACCAGGCTCCGCACGCCGGCCGCGGCACGGTCGAGCAGCTCGATCGCCCGCGGCTTGGTCGGATCACGCCGGAGCAAGCCGATGCGCTCGAGATTGGCCAGATGCGCGTGGACGGTGGACGACGAGGCCAGGCCTACCGCCTTGCCGATGTCCCTCACCGTCGGCGGATAGCCATATTTGGCCGAGTACCGCTTGATGAACTCGAAAATCTCCTGCTGACGTTTGGTGAGATCCATTCGTCCACTCCTTCCGCGTTGCCCGCCCGACAGCGCCGGTGGGTCGAACATGTGTTCGTGAATGTAGCGCGGCGCCAGGACGGACTCAACTATGCGGGAAGCCTCCTCAGCTGGCCAGGAACGGCAGCGCGAGGTCCAGGACCTGCTCGGGCGCCTCTTCAGCCAGAAAGTGACCCGCGCCTTCAATCTCGTGCACCTCGAGGTTGGCGACCGTCTGCGGGGCGAGCAGCGAGCTCAGGAGGCTGGAGCCGCCCATCACCAACCGGGTCGGGACGTCAAGGCTGAACGGGTTCTGCCGGCGCCTACCAGCCGGCAGCTCCCGGGTCAGGAAGGTCCGGTAGCAGGCCGAGGTTGCCCGGGCCCGGGCGGGCTCGCGCAACACGTCCGCGTAAGCGTCGAGCTCCTCATCCGTCCACCGTGCGCCCTTACCGCTCCCCGAACGGATCAGCGTGCGCACGAAGCGGTTGCCCGAGGTCATCACCAGCGGGCCGAGTCCCGGGGTCGCCAGCGGGACCTGATACGCGAGCATCTGGAGCAGCGCCGGATGGGGCCGGGTGGCTGCCGGCCACGGCGGGATGATGTCCAGGGCGACCAGGCGCTCGATCCGTTCGGGATGCTCGAGCGCCAGCAGGAACGAGACGAAGGCACCCCAGTCATGGCTGATCACTCTGACCCGCTCGAGCCCTTCGGCGTCGAGCAGGGCGATGATGTCGGCGGCCAGCGTCGCCTTGGCGTAGTCGCCCTGCGGGGCGTCGGAGAAGCCCCAACCGCGCAGGTCAGGGGCGAGGACCCGGTAATCAGTGGCGAGCCGAGGAATCAGGTGTCGCCAGCACCACCAGTGCTGGGGCCACCCGTGCAAGAGTAGAAGCGGGGGCCCCTCCCCTGCCTCGGCGACGTGCAGCCGCACGTCGCCGGCCTGGACATAGCGATGCGTGACGCCGGCGACAGGCGGTAGGTCGGACAGGTCCATTGCTCAACGCTATTCGGTTGAGCGCCGTGCTGCGGCCCGGACTTCGGGGAGGCCCACTAGCGCCCGCGACGGTTGTTGTGCCTGCCCTCTCGGCGCCGGCCGGCTCCCTGCCGGGCGGGGGGCCCTGAGCGGGCTCCCGAGCGGACAGGGGGCCCGGGGCGGACCGGAGGCGCCGAGCGGACGCCGTCATCGCCGCCCAGCCCGTGCTCAATGCCGAGCTGACGCGCAAAACGGCTGACCTCGTGGCGCTGGGCGCTGTCGACCAGCGTGATCCCGATGCCCGGCCGGCCGGCCCGCCCGGTCCGGCCGATCCGGTGCACGTAGGCATCGCGGTCCGGCGGCGGATCGAAGTTGATCACGTGGGAGATATTGGCGATGTCGATTCCCCGGGCGGCCACGTCGGTGGCCACCAGCGTGTCGACCTTGCCGGACTCGAAGCTGGCCAGTGCCCGCTCGCGCTGATTCTGGGTCTTGTTGCCATGCATCGCCACAGCGGCGATGCGATGCGACTGCAGTCGCTTGACCAGGCGATCAGCTCCGCGCTTGGTGCGCACGAACACAAGGGTGAGCTGGCGTTCACGGCTCAGCTCGGTGACCAGCGAGTCCAGGCGTCCCTCATGGGTGACCCGGATGAAGCGGTGCTCGATCTGGGCGGTGTCGCGGCGCTGCTCGGGCTCGTGCTCACGCAGCACTGCGTTGTGGGTGTAGTGGTGCGCGACTTCGCCGGCGGCGCCATCGAGCGTCGCCGAGAAGAACAGGGTCTGACGCGGCTCGGCGCAGGCCCTGACGATCCGATCGACGGCCGGGCGGAAACCCATGTCGAGCATCCGGTCGGCTTCGTCGAGCACGAGCAGCTTGATCTGCGCGAGGGAGAAGGCACCGCGCGCCAGCAGGTCCTCGAGGCGACCGGGAGTGGCTACGAGGATGTGCGAGCGACCGGCCTCGCGGGCCTGCTTGACCAGACCAGCGCCGCCGTAAACCGCGGTGACTCGCAGCGCCCGGGCGTGGGCGATCGGACGGAGGTCCTCGACGATCTGCTGGGCGAGCTCCCGCGTGGGAGACAGCACCAGTGCCGCGGGCCGCGGGCCGTCGCTGGCGATTCGATCGACGAGCGGGATCCCAAAGGCCAGCGTTTTGCCGGAGCCGGTCGGGGACTTGGCGAGCACGTCACGGCCGGCGAGCACGTCGCCAATGACCAAGCGTTGCACCGCGAATGGTTCAGTGATACCGCCGTCAGCAAGGGTGCTGACCACGATGTCGGACACGCCGAGATCGGCGAAGGACTGCAATGACATTTAAGACTCCTTGACAGCGGCACAGCCGCGTGCGATTCGGGAGACGGCTGACCCCGAAACCGCGCAAACAAGCGGGTACCAAGCGAGCTGCCCCGCGGCCGACTGATGCCGACCGCTGTAGTCACCGTAGCAGTAGTCGCCGCACAGGCCGGGTTTCAGTACGCGGAACCGCCGCCGCCGTAGGGCTTGGGAGCACTCGGGGCGGGAGCCTTGGCGCTGGTCGAAGCACCCGTGCTCACAGCGTTCCAGGTGCCCACGTCCTTGATCCCCTGACCCTTGGCTTGGCCCGGTGACCGGTCCTGCATGAAGGTGTAGAGCGGCATGCCCTTGTAGGTCACCTGCTCGCCACCGTCGGGGCGCTTGACCACGCCGAGCGCGCTCACGCCGCCGCTCGGCTTCGCCCCCGGCGACACCGTCAGGGGGTGCCAGATCTTCAGGCAGACGGTGGTGCAGATGAACTTTCCGGCCTGCTCGCCGCTGAGGCGATAGAGCGTGAGGCCCTGCTGATCCACCAGCACCGTGCCGCCGAGGCTCGAGTTGGCCACTGTCTTCACGGTGACGCCGGTGCCCGCACCGTCACCTGAGGACCCCGCCGAGTTTGCGCCGGTACCACCGCCGCCGCCGTAGGAGCTCCCACCGCAGGCGCCGAGGAGCAGGGTTGCGGCCAGCGCCGGAAGGGAGAGCTTGAGTGAAGAACGCACGGTGACTCCTGACGTCCAAGGGTTCGCGGTATGAAGAGGTCCTGTAGTTCAGGACGGCTTCAGGCGCGATTTCCTTCCCCGCTATTCCCCGCTAGCTTGACCAGCGGCCGGATGCGCAGCTCCTCCGCTGTCAGGGAAAATCTGCGGAGCCGCTTGCCCGGGGCCTAGGAAGCCTGCTGAGGCGACCCGCAGAAGGCACATTTGCGCGCCCGGCCCGGAATGTCGCTCAGGCACTCCGGGCACGGACGGGTTTCGGACTCCACGTCGGGTTGCGTCTTGCGCCGAGCCATCAGCGCGTTGACCGGCTGCACGACGAAGAAGAATACGGCTGCCGCGATCGACAGGAACGAGATTAAGTAGTTCAGAAAATCGCCGTACCTGAAGTTACTGCCGTTGATGGTGAAGCTGAGCGCCGAGAAGTCATGCTCGCCGAAGATCAGCCCGATGATCGGCGTGAGGATGTCCCGCACCAGTGCGGTGATCACAGCGCCAAAGGCCGCGCCGACCACCACAGCCACGGCGAGGTCGACAACATTGCCGCGCAACAGGAAGGTCTTGAAGTCTCTCAGCACGGCGGCTCCTCTGCTCGCGTGATCACGGCCATCCCTGACAGTTTCGGGGCGCGCTGCCGTCTCCCTTCCTGGCCCGAGGTTGGACCGTTTTGGCCACCCTCGAGAGTCAGCGGGTCAGGGGGGTACCATCCTTGGGTCGGGCACGTCCTCGGGCGCCCCATATGAGCATCGAACTAGAAGACATCCCGGCTGCCGCGGGCGACCACGCCGTCAAGTTCTACGACGACGACGCCGAGCTCGTCCAGGCCGTGGGCGCCTACGTCGCCAACGCCGCCGCGGCCGGAGCCGTGGCGGTCGTGATCGCCACCGAAGCTCATCAACGGGCGTTCGAGGCGGAGCTCGAGACGATCGGAATCGCTCCTGCCGACGCTGCCCGCGACGGGAGGATCATCTTCCTCGACGCTGCGGCGACGATGGCGAGCTTCATGCCGGGCGGGACGGTCGACCCGGAAGCCTTCCGCTGGGTGGTGGGGGCTGTCCTACGCCGAGCGGCCCGAGGAGGCAGGGCCGTACATGCCTACGGGGAGATGGTGGCCCTGCTCTGGGACGCCGGCGATGTGCTGGCCGCGATCGAGCTCGAGCAGTGCTGGAACGACCTCGGCCAGGAGCTCGAGTTCTCTCTGCTGTGCGCCTATCGCAGCGCCTCGGTCGCGCGAGAAGAACATGCCGAGGCGTTGCAGCAGGTGTGCCGGCTGCATTCATCCGTGCACAACGCGCCGCGGCGCTCAGAGGTCTCACGGCGTTTCCCGCCAGAACGCGACGCGCCCAGCGCCGCACGTCGGTTCGTCGCGGATACGTTGGTCCGGTGGGGCGTCGACGGCAACTCGCTCGACGACGCTCGGCTCGTGCTCAGCGAGCTGAGCAGCAACGCGGTGGTCCATGCCCGCTCCCCGTTCTCGGTGGCGCTCCGTCCCGACGGCTCGCGCGTCCGGATCTCGGTTCACGACACGAGTCCCGTGCGTCCCACCGTGCGCGATAACGAGATCACGGGTACCTCCGGGCGCGGGATGCGCCTGGTCGCGGCGCTGTCTGACGATTGGGGCGTCGACGTCACGGCCGACGGAAAGACCGTGTGGGCCACGGTCGCGCTGTAACGACGCGCTGTAACGAGCCGCCGGCGAACACTGTCAGTGGCGCCAGCGTCCAGCCCAGGCGGCGCTGACTCCTGCGGCGTGGGGAAGGAACGTCGATCAGCTTGATCCGGTAGCCGTCCGGATCGGCGGTGGGTGCTCGCGCTCGCTGAAAGCAGCGCCGAATCATCAGGGTGTGCTCGCGGCGGCCGGAGTGTGATTCTCGCTAGCAGCGAAAAAGCCCCGTCACGTGGGGCTTTTCCAGTGCGCCCGCGAAGACTCGAACTTCCACGGCCCAATCGGTCCACAAGGGTGACGGGGGGTTTACGCGGCTTGCAGTTGCAAGGCGGCACGCTGCTCGATCAGCGCGCAGAACGCTTGGACGACGTCGGGGTGAAACTGTGATCCGGAGCAGCCGCGCAGCTCGGCGAGCGCGTCGGTGATGGCCATCGGTTCGCTGTAGGGGCGGGTGCTGGTCATCGCGTCGAACGCGTCGCAGACAGCGATGATGCTCGCCCCGAGCGGGATCTCGTCGCCCGCGAGTTGGTCCGGGTAGCCGCGTCCGTCGTGGCGTTCGTGGCTGGAGCGCACGAGCTCGGCGGCGCGCACGAGACATGGTGCAGCGTTGATGATTCGCTCGCCGATCAGGGTGTGGCGGCGCATGAACGCCCATTCCTCCTCGTCGAGCGGCCCGGGTTTTTTGAGGATCGTGTCTGGGATTGCGGCCTTGCCGATGTCGTGCAACTCGGCCGCGACCTTGGTGCGCTTGATCTCGGCCTCAGAGAGCCCGAGGCGGTGGGCGGCCATCCCAGCAAGTGTGGCGACTTCCTTGGCGTGCTCGATCAGGCCCGGGGTGCGCTCGTTGAGAACTTTCAACAGCACGTCGGTGCTCTGGCGGCTGGCGGAGACTCGCGAGGTCTTATGCTCATACATGCGGTCGTCGGCGACGCTCAGCGCGTCGGTGGTGCGGGACGCGTCCTTGGGAAGGCACGCGATGCCGTAGGAGCAGCCAATCGCGAACGCCTCGCCCTTCTCCCTGAGTGCGCTCGCGGCTCGCGCGGCGATGGCCGCGCCGGCATGCTCGTCGGCTGGTGCGAGCACGCAGAACTCGTCGCCGCCCATCCGGTACGCGGTGGCGCAACCGGCGATCGTCTGCTGGAGCCGATCTCCCATCCGGGCCAGCAGCGCGTCGCCAGCGAGATGACCGAAGGTGTCGTTGTATTCCTTGAAACCGTCAAGATCGAACAGCGCCAGCGTGATCTTCCGGTCCTGGTCGCCGAGTTGGGTGTCGAGATCGCGCATCAGCGCGCGGCGGTTGGGCAGACTTGTGAGCGCGTCGGTGTCGGCCTCTTGGCGGGTCTGGGCGAGCAGCCGCTGGTTCTCGCTGCTCACGCGCCGGAGGCTGTCGGTCATCTGCTCGAGCGCGGCTCCGAGCGCATCGCGGCCTGACCGCGGCGTGATCTCGACGTCGAGGTTCCCCGCGGCGATCGTCTCGGCGATCGTGACCGTGCTGCGCAGGTAATCGATCATGCCGTCAAAATCGGCCGCCATCTGCCCAAGCTCGTCGCCGCCGCGGACGGGCACGCGCTGGTCGATGTCTCCTTGCGAGATCGCCTTTGCGGCGGCGCCCACCTCACGCACCGCACGGGTCGTGCGGCGGGCGAGCACCACCGCGATGCACACCGCCAGCATCACGGCGAGCGCCAGCAACGCGACGATTAACCTAACCCCTTCCCGGTAGCTGGCCCGGGACTTCGCCGACGTCTCCGACGCGGCCGCGACCTTGTGGTTGTTCCACGCCGCGGTCACCGACTTCAGCGTGTCCCACTCATGATCGCCTGGACCGGCGCCCACCACCTCGCCAGCCGGCTGCGTTAGACCGCGGTCAGCAAGCGGCCTGAACGCCGAGGTGATTGTGACGTAGCGGTAGAAGTCCGAGCGGAACGTGTTGAAAAGGCGCGCGTCGACCGGATCTTCGATCAGCCTGGTGGTCTGGTACCCGCGCAGGTCGTTGCGCATCTGCGTCAGGTCGTTACTCAGATCGCCGTCGATGCTTCCCGGGGCGCTTAACGGCCGGTCAGCGGGCTTCGCCAGGATGTAGTGCAGCTGATCCTTGCGGTACTTGTTCATCAACGCGTTGATGTCACCGACCGCGCGTGTGCTGGGCACAACCACCGATCCGAGCTGCCGAAGATGGCTGTTGCCGGCCCCCAGGCGCACGACGGCGAACAGGCCAAGGAGCACCATCAGCGCTACCACAACCCCAAATGCAGCAAACAGCTCCATTTGGATCGACACTCTCATCTCGATCCCGTTATCGGCGGCCGATGGCGGCTTCTATCTCCCAGGGCGCCGGCTGAGCCGAATGTCGAGCGAGTGTTTCCCCGCTGGATTGTCCCGAGAGTCCGGATTGCTGAGGTTGATCTTCCCGTCGGGCTCCTCCGGTGGGACTTGCGGGCAACAGTGGGCCCTCAGGCAACAGAAAAGCCCCGTCACGCGGGGCTTTTCCAGTGCGCCCGAGAAGACTCGAACTTCCACGGACCAATCGGTCCACAAGGCCCTCAACCTTGCGCGTCTACCAATTCCGCCACAGGCGCGTCGGCCAGGGCAGTATAGATATCCGATTCGGCTGGCCGCCCTGCCGCCGTCCGGGCGAGTGGGCGGCGCGCATCGCCGCATTCTCGGGTCCCGCGGGTTACGGTGTTGGCTCCCCCCAACACGACTGCACACACGTCAGAACGGAGTATGCATGTCCCGAAGGCTCCGCACCGTCCTCTTGATCCTCGTCGCAGTCCTGGCGCTCCCTGCTGCCGCCGGCGCCGCCTCGCCCGCGCCGCGCTACTACCTCGCGCTCGGCGACTCGCTCTCGCAGGGCCAGCAGCCTGATGTGAACGGCGTCACCCGCAACACCGACCAGGGCTATCCCGATCAGCTGTTTCAGACCGAGCGGACGCGGATCAAGCACCTGGTGCTCGTCAAGTTCGGCTGTGGCGGCGAGACCACCACGAGCATGCTCACCGGCCATGGCAATGACAAGAACGCCAAGCTCCTGCACTGCAACCGAACGGGCGGCTCACAGCTGACCGCGGCCGTCCGGTTCCTCAAGGCCCATCACCGGCGCGGCGAGGTTCCGCTGGTGACCATTGACATCGGGGCCAACGACGTCGACGGTTGCGCCAAGCCTGGCGTCAGCCTGGGCACCTGCATCGCCAGCGGCGAGAGCTCGATCAAGAACAACGTTCCGAAGATCCTGAACGCGCTCCGGAGGGCGGCTCCGGCCAAGACGACGCTGGCGGGCATGACTCTGTACGACCCCGTGCTGGCCGAATACTTCAGCCCCACCGGCAGGCCGCTGGCAGTTGCCTCTCCGGCGATCCTCAAGACCATCAACGGCGAGCTGACCGACGCGGACACCCACGCCGGCTTCCGCACCGCGGATGTGGGCTCGGCGTTCCTGAGCTACGACGGGACCGACATGGTGTCCTGGGAGGGCCAAATGATCCCGGTCAACGTGGCGCGGGTGTGCAGCTGGACGTGGGCGTGCAACACGCCACCGAGCGGGCCCAACATCCACGCCAACAAGAACGGCTACGCGGTCATCGCCCAAACGTTCGCGCGGGCGGTCGGGCGTTTGCGCTGATCGTCGGCCGCGGACGCGTTTCCGGGAGCCGGGAGCCGGCGGACCTTTGCGCAGCCTGCGGGAACCCCGCCCCCACCCCACCCCCACCCGGCGGGGCCGGGCTCCTCGCCGGTGATCCGGTCGAGGTACACGTACGACTCGATGATCCGGACGACCGTATAGGCGACGTCGTGGAGATCGACCACCGATACAGCGTCACTCGATTGACCCCGAGCTCGGCCGCCAGCGAGCTCATGTCGACACGCTCGCCCTGCTGGAATCACTGCCGCGCCAGGTGGAACGCCGCTAACGCGTTCCCCCGCGACCCGGGCTTGGCCGCCTCGTCACCGAGTGCCCGCCGCTCGAGCTGACGCTGGAGCAGCGTGGTCTCATCGCGGGAAGTCGAGCCGGAGGCGGAAGCGGAGGCAGCCGGAGCACGCACCCCTCATAGGATGACGGCCTGGCGCACCGCGTGACCGCTGGCCAGCCGATCGAAGCCCTCGTTGAGCTGCTCGAGCGTCAGCCGGTGCGTGAGCAGCCGCTCCACGGGCAGCATCCCCGCCCGGTGCAGGGCAACGAAGCGCGGGATGTCACGCGCGGGAACTGCCGAGCCGAGGTAACAACCGCGCAATGTCTTCTCCTCGGCGACGAGGCTCACCGCCGGGATGCTGAGCATCTGCGCTGGATCCGGAAGACCGACCGTGACGGTCGTCCCTCCGCGCCGGGTCGCCGCGTAGGCCTGCGCCAATACGGCGGCGTTGCCGGCGGTTTCGATCACCTTGACCGCTCCGCCGCCGGTCGCGGCCCGGACCTCCTCGTCGACGTGCTGGCCGCCGAGGATCGCGTGCGTCGCCCCGAGCTCGAGTGCCAGATCAAGCTTCTCCTGCACCACATCCACGGCGATGAGCGTGGTGGCGCCCGCGACCCGCGCGCCCAGAAGCGCGGCGAGCCCCACCCCACCCAGCCCGAACACGGCGACGCTGTCGCCCGGGCTCACGCCCGCGCTGTACAGGGCGGCGCCGACCCCAGTCAGCACGGCGCAGCCGAACAACGCAGCGATCTCGAACGGCAGCTCCCGATCAATCTTGACCGCGGACTGCGCGCTGACCACGACGTGCTCCGCGAACGCGGACACGCCGAGATGATGGTGAAGCGGCGAGCCCTCCGACCCCTGCCAGCGGCGAGCGCCGGACAGGAGCGCGCCGGCGGCGTTGGCCACGGCTCCGGGCTCGCACAGGGCCGCCCGGCCGTCGAGACAGGGTCCGCAGCGGCCGCAGCTCGGGACGAACGAGAGCACGACGTGGTCTCCGGGCGCGAATTCGTCGACATCCGGCCCGAGTTCCACCACCTCGCCGGCGGCCTCGTGACCGAGCACCATCGGCATGACGCGCGGGCGGGAGCCGTCGATAACGGACAGGTCGGAGTGGCAGAGGCCGGCGGCCCGGACGCGGATCAGGATCTCGCCGGGCCCGGGTGGCTCCAGGTCGAGCTCGACGATTTCCAGCGGACGGGTGTCGGCGTAGGGCCCCGCCCGCCCCATCTCCGTCAGCACCGCCCCGCGGACCTTCACGACGCCGCCTCCTCGGGCACGATCAACCGCTCCAGAGCCGCTCTCATCGCGCCCGGGATCTCGACCGGCCGCCGTCGCTCCCGGTCGACGAACACGTGCACGAACCACCCGACGGCGACCGGCGACTCTCCGCCGGAGCGGTAGAGCGCGAGTTCGTAGCGGACGCTGCTGCGACCCAAATGGGCGACCCGGAGCGCCGCCTCGATCACGTCGGGGAAGGCGACGGCCTCGCGATATTCGCAGTGCGACTCGGCACACAGGCCGATCGTTTCGCCGTCCTCGATGTCGAGGCCGCCCTCGTGAATCAGCCAATGGTTGATCACCGTGTCGAAAAACGCGTAGTACTCCACGTTGTTGACGTGGCCATAGACGTCGTTGTCTCCCCAGCGGGTCGGGATCGCCAGCGTGAACGCGTAACCCGAGGGCGGATCGGGATGGAAGCTCACGCCGGCAAAGCTACAGACATGCTTCGAATTGCTTGGATCCCGTTCGAGGTCGACAACGGCCACGAGCTGCCGTCCTCGGGCACCTCGACCTGCTGAACCACCCGCGGTCTATGCGCAGCTACGCAACTGGCTCATCCGCTCACCCGGGGGCTCACCGGAGGCCGAGGCCGCCTAACCACTCGGCCTCGGCCCGACCAAGGTCGGTTACCGGAGGCTCGCCGTAGAGCATCTCGCGGGCGATCCGAGACCAGTTGTTCCGGGCCTCGAGCTGGCCGAGGATTGCCAGCACGAGCACGTAGGCCCGGGCGGCGACGATCTGACTGGCGGGCAGGCGGACCTCGCTGCGGCTCATCTTGCCCTGCTGGACGATCGCCTTGGTGACGATGTTCGGAGCGATCGTCACCTCCTCGTCGACGAACAGCCATCCGCAGAGCGTGTCGTAGACCTCCATCAACTGCTCCAGGTCCCGCTCGCTGCGACCGGTGAGTACGCCCGCCGCGCGCATCAGTTCGAACAGGCGGTCGTCGTCGCGCTGGTGCACGGCGATCAGAACATCTCGCTGGAGTTCCGCCTCCGGCCGGCTGAGCCGCTTGAAGAAGCCGAAGTCCACAAAGGCCACGCGTCCATCGGCGAGGAACAGCGAGTTGCCCGGGTGGGGATCCCCGTTGAGCAGCCGATGGCGCATCGGACCGTTGACGTAGAACCGGGCCAGGATCTCGCCTAGGCGTGAGCGTTCGGCCGCAGGCAGCCCGGTTATCTGCTCGAAGCGGGCCCCCTCGACGAAGTCGCTGACGATCACCCGCTCGCGGCACAACTCGCTCACCACGTCCGGCACGACCATGAACGGATGGCCCCGGTAGCGCCGCGCCACGGCGCGCTGGTTGGCGGCCTCGAGCTCGTAGTCCAGTTCCTCGGTGATCCGCTCTCGCACCTCCTGGGCGATCTCCTTGGTGTCCAGTCCGGGCGAGATCCGCGCCAACAGCTTCAGGGCCACGCCGAGGTTCTGCAGGTCGGCCTTGACCGCCTCCTTGATGCCGGGGTACTGGACCTTGACCGCGACGTCCCGGCCGTCGTGGAGCGTAGCCCGGTGGACCTGACCAATCGACGCCGCGGCGATCGGTTCTTGGGAGAAGTCGGCGAACACGGCGGACAGGCGCTGGCCGAGGTCCTGCTCGACGACGCGGTGGATCTCTTTGACCGGGTGCGGCTCGGCGGACGCCTGCAGCTTGGCGAGCTTGCGCTGGAACTCCTCGCGGTGCTCCTCGGGAACCATCCCAACATCGATCACCGAGAACGTCTGGCCAAGCTTCATCGCCGCGCCCTTCATCGTCCCGAGCACGGTGACCAGCCGTTCAGCCGTCTCCATCGCCTGGCGGCCGATCGCCTCCTGTCCCGCCTCGTCGGTGCGCACCACGTTGACCGCGCGCGTCCCCAGGGTCCGCACCGCATGGGACGCGGCGACGCCTCCCAGCTTCGTGGACCGGGCGATCCTGCCCGTCCCGCGCTTCCGCTCTGCCATCTCCGCTCCGATCAGTCCTGTGCCCGGTTCAGCTTTCGACCAGCGCCCGCAGCGCCGTCACCGCGTCGCTCAGCACGGCCTGCTCCCGGGCCGACAGATCGCTCTCGGCCGGACCCGCTCGCCAACGGCCAGCTCGCTGACACTCTGGGTCCCGCCGCGATCAACCCTCAGCTCGCTGGCGATCAGGGCCGGATCCGTGCGGGTGGCCATCACGAGGATGACTATATATCGGGCTAATGGGCAGGCTCACTGCACAGGTTGCCTGTCTAGTCGACGTCAGGGGCCAGCGACCGCTACAAATGGATCGCACTGTCGAACACAACGCTGCGCGGTGCTCCTCGCAACGCTCGACGCGTCGATCACGCCGAGCGATCTAACGGACGAACGCGGCCCAGCTCGCCGCCGCCAGCCCCGCGGCAACGGCCATCGGGAGCACGAGGCTGATCTTCAGCAGGAGCGCGCCGACAAGCGCCCCGAGCAGCATCGCGATCACCGTCGTCACGCGCCTGGCCGTCGCCTTTCCGGACCCTCCGAACACAGGAAGGCCGGTGGCCAGATTGGTCAGCGTCCCGGTGAGCACCGTGGTCGTGAGGTCGGTCACCCCGACGTGCCTCATCGTGGCGTTGCGGAGTCCCATGGCCAGCGCCAGCATGGCGATCACCGCCACCCCCGATGCCGCGCCGGCGCGAACCGACACGATCGCGGCGAGCGCCGTGGCGAGGACGATGAGGACGATCTCAATCGCCAGGGCCGCCCCGATGTGCGTTCGCTGCCGAGAGCCGACCCGCGCCGTCAGCAGACCCCCGCATCCGGCGCCGACCAGAAACCCCGCCAGCGATACCGACTGGGCCAGGACCGGGAGATGAGCGCCCCCCGCAAGTCCCAAGCCGAGCAGTACGACGTTCCCGGTCATGTTGGCGGTGAACACCCGGCCGATTCCGAGAAAGCTGACCGCGTCGACGATCCCGGTGGTGAAGGTCAGCAGCAGCAGCGCCTGGGTCAACGGGTGGCGCAGGCTCTCGGGCGCCGGCTGATCGGGGGTGCTCACCGGCCCGCCCTCCCCGTCAATCTTCGGCGGGTTGGATCTGTACAACCAGGTAGCGGCTGGTCAGGCGCAGACCGGACGGGTCCTCGTTGTGGCTGGCCAGGGCGGCGATCATCTGCTCGCGGACATCGGCATAGGCCCCCGCGTTCTCCAGCAGCGGACGGGTCGCCACGCTCATCGGATGCACCGATTGCACCTCATCGAAGTATCTCTCGGGCGACGTTCCGGTGAACGTGAGTTGACCCTCAGCGAAGCTGACCCCGGCGCTGGATCGGGCCACCAGCTCGGAGACGGCGGCCTGGTCCGCCCACGGAAAGCGTGGCGGCGTGAACCCGGTGGCCGCCGACACCGCCCGCATCGCGATGCCCACCGCGGCGTCGATCCCGCCCGCCGGGATCCAGGTGGTGACCAGGGCCCGGCCTCCCGGTGCGAGCACGCGGACGATCTCCGAGATCGCCTGCTCCGGGTTCTGGGCGAAGATGACACCGAAGACGGAGATCACGAGCTCGAAGGAGCCGTCGGGAAACGGCAGGGCGTGGAGGTCGCCGGTCTGCCAGTGGACGTGGAGGTGCTCCGCGGCCGCGCGCTCGGCGGCGACGCTCACCAGTCGCTCGGACGCGTCGAGGCCGGTGACGCTCGCGCCGGCCTTCGCCGCCAGCAGTGCGGCGTTGCCGGTCCCGCAGGCCAGGTCGAGGACGCGCTCGCCGCCGGCCAGATTCGCCATCTCGACGACGCGGCGTGCCACCGGTTCGAGCTCAACGGCTGTGGTTTCGTAGCTGCCCGTGCCCCAATCGAGAGTCGGACCCGGCGCGGGTCGATCTGCATCAGTCATGGATCAGAGCTCCCGGAAATCGCTCTCAGCGTCCGGGCAGGTGATAGATGTCGAGCGTTCCCTGCTGAGCGTGCTGGTTGGCGTCGCCCTCGGGCACGATCACGCGGCCGCCGATCACGATCGGGCTGTTCCAGTGGCCAACGGCCGCCGGTAGCGACACGAGAGGCTGGAGCCGGGTCGGCTCATAGACCCTGACCGATCCGCTTGGGTCGTACACGTACAGGAGCCCGCCGGCGACGATCGGACTCGTACCCGGGTTGGCGTTCTGGAAGGCGAGTCGCAAGCGCGGCTGGCTCCCTCCCGTGAGCACGTACGCGCCGGTGCCGGATGCGTCGGCCACGAACACTAAGGTCCGTCCCGCGTTCTGCCACACCGCCGGAGCGCTGAACAGTTCGGCACCGCCAGGCGTGGGGAGCTGCTGGAGCTCCCCACCGACGCGCGGGCCGGCGCCGGCGCTCGTCCCATCCAACCGCGCGAGGTCAAGCAGGTGGAGCTCGCCGTCCTTACCGCCCTGGACCGCGAGGCGAACCCCTCCGGCCGGGGGGAGCAGCGCCGGCGCAGTGCTGCCGACATCGCCGTCGCTGGCGCTGAGTGCGGCCTGGTGGGAGGGAGTCCAGTTGTGCAGCAAGCGGGCCGCATCAGGGCTGAGCTCGAGCACGCTGTCGCTCCAGCTGCTGACCCCGTCGAACGGCCGGTTCCCAGTGGCGTTGCCGGTGGCCACAAGCAGCCGCCCGCTGCCCGGCTTGACAACCGCCCCGGACCGCGCCCAAATGGCCGAGTCGCTGACCGAGCATCGACTCGGGACGAGCAGATGGTGCTGACCCGAGCAGAGCGAGTTCCAGACGTGGAGGATCCGTCCGCTGGTGCGTTCGATCGTCACGACGTGCCCCTGATACGGCGGCGCATCCCCGACGTAGCCGCCGGTGGTGGCGATCACCTCCCGCCCGCTGAGATTCAGCGCCGAGGCCAGCTTCTCATGCGTGGCGTCGCGGGTCACGTGCGCGGGCCAGTGACGCGAGCGAATCTCGTGTCCCGTGGCCACCGCGAGCTTGCGGATCAGCCCGTCCGGGCTGGCGGCGAAGACGTACCGTCGCCCCGGATCGGCCACCGGCGTCGTGGTGGTGATCCGCGGCGTGCCCTCGTAGGAGCGGATGTCAGGAGGAACGAATTCCCACAGCTCTTGCCCCGTCCCGGCGTCGAGCGCGATCGTTCGCCCGTAGGTAGTGGTGACGATGATCAGATCGTGGGTCCGACCATGCACCCGGATCGCGTGCAGCTCGATCGGAGAGGAATCCACCGTGCCGTCCAGATTCACGCGACGCTGACGCAGGCTGCCGAGGTTGCGGGCCGTGATCCCCGTCTGCGCGGGACCGATCCCGCTGCGGGAGGCGTTGAAGTCAAACCGCGTCCAGTCGCCCGCGGGAACGTTGACTGCGGCGGGGCCCGCGGACGACGGGCTACCCGAGGCCCCCGTTGCCGCGGCGTTGCCGCCGCTGCCGCAGGCAGCGAGCAGCAGCACGCAGGCCACCGAGGCGACCCGAGCACCTGGAGCAAGCCTCACGGAGCCAGGCCGAGGTGGGTAGCGAGCGCACCGACCGGGCCGCCAAGTGGCAGCACACGGTCGACGGTGGAGCCGACGGACTGGACGGTCTGCGTCGCGACCGCGCCGACCGGTCCGGGAACCTGCTGGGTGACTGTCGTAGCGGCGCCGACTACCTTACCGGCCGTGGTCGGCGGGGCGGGCGTCGGAGGCGTGCTACCAACGCCCCCCGAGCCACCGCCCGGGTTGGCGGGTCCGCTGCCGCCGGTCCCGCCTGGAGCGCCGCCGCCCGGAGTGCCGCCAGTCCCGCCTGAGCCGCCTGAACCGGTGCCACCCGAGCGCGTCCCTCCCGGGCCTGGTGCTCCGCCGACCACGCGCGAAGCACCGGAGCCGCTTGAAGCACCCGCCACCGTCGCCGCGCCGGCGGGCGCCGCTGCGGCAGCCAGCGCACGCCCGAGCGTAGATATCCCGCTTCCGGGGAAAGTCGCGCTGGCCTGGGTCGGACCGGGCAAGCTTGGCCCCGACAGGGCCTGGCCCAGCGAGCCCAGTCGCCCGAAGCCGCCGGCGAAGACGAGGATGACGAGCGCGCCGGCGATCGCTCCCGGCACGAGCAGCGCAGCGCCCGAGGCTCCGAACAGCTGCCGCTTCCACGATCGCACGAAAGTCACGGGGCAATGGTAACCCTGACAGATCCCCTGCAAGCGCACTTCTCCAGGCGGTGCACAGAGCGCGGCGGCCGCAGCCGCCAGTACGATCGCTGCCGAGGACGCGCCACGATCGCAGACGCTTGATATGCAGCGCTTTTCCATCGCACGCTCGCTGCGCCTGGCGCTCGTCGGGTTGACGGTCGTGCTCGCTGTCGTAGCCGCGCTCGGGGTGGCCAGCCTGTACAGCGCGCGGCAACGCTATGAGAACCTGCTGGCAGAGAGCTCGGCGCTCTCGACGGCGGCGGCAAACCTGGTCACCGCGGCGATCGCCGAATCGGAGGTCCTGCGTGACGCGGCGGGCGACGGCGCAGCCGCCGCCCGCCGATCGGCGGCGATCGGATTCAGGTCGGCGGCAGCGTCGGCCCAGTCCCTCGCCCGCGCCGACCCGATCAGTCGCCAGCTCGTGCGCGCGCAGATCGAGGCGGAGTCCGCTGCCCGCCGCCTGGCCACGACAGGACGGTTGACGCTGGCGACGACGCTCGGCGGACCGCTGGACCGCGGACGCCGGCTGGCCGTCCGTCTGCAGACTCGGCAGCAAGCGCGCGAGGCCCCAGCGCGCAGCCAGGCGCGCACGGACTCACGCCGCGCGGTGATTTTCGTGGTCGCGGCCGGACTACTGGCGCTAGTCGGGGCGCTGGCGCTGATCACTGCGTTGGTGAGCTCGATGAGGCGGCCGCTTGACGCGCTGGTCCGCGCGACCGGGGCGCTGGCCAGCGGAGAGCTCGATCGACGGGTCGAACCCACCGGCCCGCGCGAGCTCCAGGATCTCGGTGATGCGTTCAACACCATGGGTCAAGAGCTCGCGAGCGCACGCGGACGAATCGAGGCGGAGCGCAAGCGGCTGGCCGTGACGATCGAGAGCCTGGGCGACGGGCTGCTGGTCACCGAGCCGGGATCGTCAACGATCGCCACTGTGAACCCACGCGCGACCGAGCTCGTGCCCGAGCTCATCCCGGGCGCGGAGCTCGACTCCGCGGAGAGCCCGCTTCCGCCCATCGAGGACGCCCTCGGCGGCGACGCGCTGATCGAGCATCACGGGCGCGCACTCGCGGTGACCGCGGCCAGGCTCGGCGATGAGTCAGAGGGCGTCGTGTGGACCGTGCACGACATGAGCGAGCGGATCCGGCTGGAGCGGGCCAAGAGCGAGTTCGTCGCCATGGCCTCGCACGAGTTGCGCAGCCCGCTGACCTCGATCAAGGGTTTTGTCGAGCTGCTCGATCGCTCCTCGGGGACGATGTCCGAACGCCAGCGCGAGTTCGTCGACATCATTCTTCGCTCGACCGATCGACTCGTGGAGCTGGTCAACGATCTCCTCGACGTCGCCCGGATCGAGGCCGACCGAGTCGAGATCGACCGCCGGCCGATCGACGTGGGCGAGGCGGTGCGAGAAGTCGTCGAGCTGATGGGACCGCGAATCGAGGCCAAGGGTCAGCAGCTCGGTCTGTACGTGGCGCCGACGCTTCCGCTGGCCTTCGCCGACCCGGCCCGGGTCCGCCAGATCCTTGCCAATCTGCTCACCAACTCCCACCTCTACACCGCCGAAGGCGGCCGGATCCACATCGGCGTGGAACCGGAGCGGGCATGGATCCAGATCGTCGTCGCCGACACGGGGATCGGGATGACGCCGGAGGAGTCCAGCCGCGTGTTCGAGCGCTTTTACCGGGCGGCCGACGGAGCACGCTCGGGGACCGGAACCGGGCTCGGTCTGTCGATCGTCAAAAGCCTGGTCGAACTGCACCAGGGCCAGATCGAGGTGGACAGCGAGCCCGGGCGCGGCACCACGTTCCGAGTCCTTCTTCCCGCGGCCCTCCCTGGGACCGAATCCGTCCGCTCGCTGGCCCCGATGCGCGGGCGGCGCGTCCTGGTCGTGGACGACGAGCCGGAGATTGCCGAACTGATCGCCGGGCAGCTGGCGCCGCTCCAGGTCGAGACCGAAGTCGCCTCGACCGGACAAGAGGCGCTGGACCTGTTGCGCACGACTGACTTCGATGCGATCACCCTCGACATCCTGATGCCGGGGATGGACGGTTTTGCGGTACTGGAACAGATCCGGGCGGAACGGGAACTACGCCAGATCCCGATCGTGTTCATCTCGGTCTTCTCTGGACGCCAGGAGCTTGCCGGGGAATGGGTGGTCTCCAAGCCGATCGACGCCGACGAGCTGCGGGAGGTGCTCGGCGCTGCAATCAGTGCCGGCCGGTCTCGTGTGCTGGTGGTCGGCCGGGCCGAGCTCCAGCCAATACTCGAACCGGCGCTCGACGAGCTGGGCATCGAGCATCAATGGGAGACGACAGGGGGCGCCGCGGCTCGCATGTGCGGTGAGCGGCGGTTCGAGGTTGCCCTGATTGATGTCGGCGTGCGCAACCCGCAGGCCGTGCTCCAGGCGCTCGATCTGCGGGGACGCCGGATGCGCCGAGCCGTGATCCTGTTCTCCGACGGCGTCGCCACCGATCCGCCCGGGATCAGCCGCCTCGGGATGGAGGTCGTACCGGTTGATCAGGCCGCTCACGCTCTGCTTGCGGCGCTCCGTGGTGAGCGCGATGTAGGCTGAATGGGCGATGGTGGTGAGGAGCGACGCCGAGTTGGCCAGTGAGATCACGCGTCTGCGGCAGGAACTGGCTCACCGGGAACGTGAGGCGGCCGACAAGGAGTTGCAGCTCGAGCGCTACGCCGCGGACCTGCGCGAGACGTTCAAGCAGGAACGCTCGCAGCGCCAGGAGCTCCAGCGCTCCTACATGGCCACCGTCCGCGCGTTGTCGAACGCCGTCGAGGCCCGCGACGCCTACACCGGCAAGCACGCCGAGCGAGTCACCGCCTACGGGCTGAAGATCGCCCGCGCGATGCATCTGTCGCTCGCCGACGCACCGGAGATCGAGTTCGGCTTCCTGCTGCACGACATCGGCAAGCTGGCCATCCCTGACGCGATCCTCTACAAGCCCGGCGCCCTGACCGACGAGGAACGAGCCCTGATGGCACGGCACCCGGCGATCGGCGCGGAGATGATGAGCGGAATCGAGTTCCTCGCCGAAGCGGCGGCGATCGTGCGATCCCACCACGAACGCTGGGATGGCAGCGGCTACCCGGACGGACTGGTGGGGACCGAGATACCTCTCGCCGCTCGCGTCTTCGCGGTGGCCGACGTGTTCGACGCGCTGACCACAGACCGCCCCTACCGGCCCGCGTCGGAGCTGCCGGTGGCCCGGGCGATGATTCTGGACGAGACGGGCAGACACTTCGATCCCGACGTCACGGACGCCTTTAGCGCACTCGACGATGCGACGTTCTTGCGGATCGGCTCTGAGATCCGTTGACGGAGCCAGCGACGCGACACGGCGTCCTCGTGGTCGATGACGACCCGTTCATCCGCAAGTTGATCGCGACCACGTTGGAGGACGTCGCCGAGTTCGAGTTACACGAGGCGGGCGACGGGATCGAGGCGCTGGAGGTAGCCGAGCGCGAACGCCCGACCCTGGTGTTCCTCGACGTCGACATGCCGCGGCTGGACGGCATCGGCGCCTGCCGCCGGCTGCGTGAAAACCCCGGCACCAAGAACACCACGATCGTGATGCTGACCGCGGCTCACGGCGACACCGTGGAGCACAATGCCGAGCAGGCAGGAGCGGATCTGTTCCTGACCAAGCCCTTCAGCCCACTCGACCTGCTCCGCCTGGTCGATCGGCTGAGCGATCAGGAGGGCCGGGTGCCGGGCGCGGGGCGCGGAGCAGCTATCCGACCTTGATCAACACGACGGTGTTGATCGCGAACACGATCGCAAAGCCGATCGTCCAACGATTGAGATTCCGCTCGACGAGCGATCCGCCGCCGTGCGGGCCCGCGCCACGGCCGACGCCGAAGGCTCCGGACAGGCCAGCGTCCTTACCCGAGTGCATCAGGATCAGAAAGATCAGGACGACGCACAGGAACACCTGAAAAATTTCGAGGATCGTTGACACCGTCGGCGATGGTAGCTACTCGCGCTCGCGAGAACCATCCTCCGACCTTGCTGGCTGTCCCGGGGGGCGCAGCTCGTCGATTTGCTCGAGGATCTGCAGCGCCTCGCTGCGCAGACCCGCGTCGAGTGCCTCGAAGTCCTCCGGGGAGAGCTTGCCGGTGTCGAAATCCAGCTGGGTGTCGCGGATTTCCCGGTACTTGGCCTCCCGGGCCGCCTCGAGCTCCGCGAGCGCGGAGGCGCGCTCGAAGTCACCCTTGAGGGAGCCAGGCGCAGGCTCATCACCGCTCGGACCGCCATCGTGCCTCGACCCCGGGAGCTGCGGCCCGACTCCGGCTTCGGCGCGAGCACGCCGGAGCGGTCCGGTGACGATGAACGCGACCGCGAAGATGATCGCCAGGAGGATCAGGAACTCCACGAGGTTCCGGGCGCGGCCGGCTCCTAGGCCGACTCGTGCATCGCCGCTCGCTCGCCCACCGCTATCGGGGGCGCCCCGACCGGCGAACGCCGGACGCCCTCCAGGCTGCGCCGCCGGGCCAGCGCCGGGATCGGCAAGAGCGCGATCAGCCCGCCCGTGGCGATCACGATCGCGCCGAGCCACAGCCAGGTCACCAGGGGCGAGACGATCAGCCGGAAGTTGACCGGCCACGGGTGGTTGACGAACCGCGCGGCGAGACCGGCGATCGCCCGGGCCCGCTCGACCCGGATCGCCCCCAACGTCGCGGGTTGGCGCACCTGAGCGGGAGTCAGGCTGAGCATCAGCTTCGTGAACACGCCGTCGCCCCGGTTGATCTCGCTCTGAATCGGCTGGAAGTTGAGGTTGACCACCGTCCAGAGGTCCTGGGTCAGCCCGGCCCTGAGCCCGACCGAGGAATCAGCCTGGCCATTGAACGCCACCGAGATGGGGCCGACGGTCGGGTCGGCGGTGGCGGGAAAGAAGCCGCGGGTCGTGGTCAGCGTGGTCACGTGGCGACCGTGCTTGGAGACATCGAGCACCGCACCGAACGACAGCTTGGCCACCTCGCCCTGACTGGTGAAGGTGGCCCGCTCGGTCGGACGCACGTAGCGCATCGTGTACCCGCCGACCGTTGCCTGCTGACCCGGCGAGAGGATCACATCGCTTGAGTGCGCGAACGAGGACGAGGCGGCCACTCCGATCAACATGAGCGCCAGGCCCGCGTGGGCGATGTAGCCGCCGTAGCGCCGGCGGTTGCGTCTGATCAGAGCGACGAACGCGAGCGGAGGCGAGTCGCCGGTGAGCGCCCTCCGGGCACTGGTGCCGCGCCACAGCTCCTGCGCCACGGCGGCGAGCACGAACGCCCCGAAGGCGAACATCATCAGCGCGAACGGTCGCGCCACGGCGTCCGTGCTCACCAGCAGCACGACGAGTGTGAGCAGGCCGACAGCGGATGGGAAAATGAAGTTGCGCCGCAGGTTCGCGAGCGTGACGCGCCGCCACGCGATGATCGGCCCGACCCCCGACAGGAAGACGAGGATCAGAGCGAGCGGGACAATGAAGGGACGGAACGCCGGCGGGCCCACGGACACCTTGGTTCCCGTCACCGCCTCGGAGATCAGCGGGAAGAACGTCACCCAGAAGATCACAAACACCATCGCCACCAAAACCAGGTTCTGGAACAGGAACACCGCCTCGCGGGACAGCAGGGAATCGAGCTGGGCGTCGGAGCGCAGGCTCGCGCGGCGCCAGACGACGAGGCCGACCCCGCCGATCACCATCGTCGCAATCAGCGCGACGAACGGCACGCCCAGGGTGGAAGCGCCGAAGGCGTGGATCGAGTCCAGCACCCCTGAGCGGACGAGGAACGTGCCGAGAATCGCCAGCGTCCCGCTGGCCAGGATCAGCGACACGTTCCAGACCTTCAGCATCCCTCGCTTCTCCTGGATCATGATCGAGTGGATGAACGCGGTGCACGCCAGCCAGGGCATCAGCGCCGCGTTCTCGACCGCGTCCCAGGCCCAGTAACCCCCCCAACCGAGCTCGGTGTAAGACCAGCGAGCCCCGAGCAGGATCCCGATCCCGAGGAACAGCCAGGCCGCCAGCGCAAAGCGCCGCGTGACCCCGATCCATTCCGAGTTCAGGCGTCCGGTGATCAGCGCTCCGATCGCAAACGCGAACGGGACGGTCAGCAGCGTGTAGCCGGAATACAGCATCGGCGGGTGAATCATCATCGTCCGGTGCAGCAGCAGCGGATCGAGCCCGGCGCCTTCGAGCGGCGGGTGGGCACTGGTGGTGAAGGGATTGGCCGCGAACGGAAACACCATCAGCGAGGTGAAGAAGGCGGCGAAGGCGAGGAGCACGGCGGTCGCGTATGGAGCGATCTCCCGGACGCGGTTGCGGGTCAGAAACAGGATCAGGCTGGACCACATCGAGAGCAGGAACACCCACAGCAGCAGGGAGCCTTCCTGTGAGGACCAGGCCGCCGCCATCTTGTAGAAGGTGGGCGTGGTCGTCGACGAATGTCCGGCGACGACGTTGAAGGAGAAATCGTTGCGCAGGAACGCGGCCTCGAGGATCACGAAGGCGATCGTCATCAGCCCGGCGAGCGCGTAAACCGCCCGGCGCCCCGAGGCCACCCATTCGCGGCGCCCTGTGGTGGCCCCGTAGACCGACGCGCCGATGCCGTACAGGCAGACGACCAGCCCGAGGATCAGCAGCGCGCGACCCAGCAGCGCCATTCTCAGCGGGCTCCGACCGGCATCGGGGACATCAGTATGAGGAGGTCGTGGCCTGGTACTTGGACGGACACTTGGTGGTCAGCGAATCCTGCTCGCCGATGAAGTTCGATCCCTGCTGGCGCACGGTGACGAGAACGCCACGGCCGGCCCGGAAAGGGTCGGGGACGATCCCGGTGTAACGCACCGGAACCGAGATCCGTAGCTTCGGATCCCGGACGCGGAACAGCAGGGTGCTGCCGCTGTGCTGGACCGATCCATCGAGCACGGTTCCGGCGAGGATGTAGGAGCGGCCCGGCTGCGCTCGTTTGAGCAGCTGGCCGGCGGTCAGCTCGTCACGGCCGGCGCTGAAGCTGGTGTAGACGAGCGCCGACGCCAGCAGCAGCGCGGCGGTGAGAGCGACGGTCAGGCGGATGAAGCGCTTGCGGCTGGGGTCCATGGGCGAGCGGTCAATTGTCCCACAGCTTGGCCCCGACACCCCCGGCTCGAATGTCCAACCCCGGGCGCCCGCCTTCAGCCCCGCGTGCGGATCGCCCGATTAGCGTCGTGTTAGAAGCGAGGATTTCCGCCCACAGGGGCGAAACCATTGACGATCGGAATCGTTGTTTGTCATGAACGTGCTAGTTCGACCTAAACGAAGCGCAAGCGGGACCCGCCGCCGCCGGCAGATCCTGTCGACCCCTGCCGAGGAGCGGGGAGCCCCCCCGGACGCGGTCCGGCCGGCCCCAGCGCCCACGCCAGCCACGTCGCCCACGCCGAGTGCCAAGTCTCACCGCCGGCGCGAGCTCGGACCCCAGCACGACCGGGCTCAGTACACCTGCCAGTGCGGATTCGTGTTCCGGGCGTCGGTCTCCACGTCGGTCGGCTGCCCCCACTGCGGGGACACGCAGGCCTGGTAGTCACCCCGGCGGGCGCTCACTCGGCGGAGTGCTGTGCCTCCGGCGCCGGCTCCGGCGTCATCCGCGGCCTGACCGGGCTCCCCGGGGGCAGCAGCTCGGCCAGCGACTCCTCTAGCCAATCGATCAGTTTCCAAACGTCCCGCATCTGCTCGCGGTCGGCCACGATCCCGAAGTCGAGGTGACCGCGGTAGCTCATCACGGTGATGTTGAGCCCCATCCCGTCGGTGATCACCGAAACGGGATAATTCGCCACCAACTCGGCCCCGGCCATGTACAGCGGGAGCTGGGGTCCAGGCACGTTGGAGACCACCAGATTCCAGATCGGCTTACGCGTCGCCGCGAGCGAGAACGTCATCCGCGCCGCGCGGGAGAAGACCGCCGGGGGGATGAACTGGGTCGCGTCCTGGAGCAGCTCCGCGGGAAGCGCCCTGTGGCGCTCCTTGGCCATCAGCATCGCCTGGTGGGTCAGCATCAGCCGCTCCACCGGGTCCGCTTCGTTGACGTACAGCGGAACGCTCAGCATCCCGATCCGGTTGCCATACGTGCCCATCTGCTTCTCGCTGCGCACCGAGATTGGCACCTGGGCCACGAGCGGGACCTCCGGCAGCTCGTCGTGCTCGAGCAGCCACCAGCGCAACGAGCCGGCGCAGATCGCCAGAACGACGTCGTTGACCGTGCATCCGTGCTCGTTCTTGACCTGCTTGACCGCGTCGAGCGAGAGTTGGCCGAATGCGAACCGGCGGTGCGGCGACACGTGGCCGTTGAACGAGGTCCGTGGTGGTGTCAGGTTGCTGCGCTCGAGGACCCGCCGCTCACTGCCGCGAATCAGCCGTGCGAACGTCGCGGTCGTGCGACCGACGGTGTGAGCCCCCGGGATCTGGGAAAGGAACGCGACGTCCTGGATGTTGGGCAGCGTCGACGGCAGAGCGCGGGCCACCCGCTCGACGTACCGCGGCGCGCCGAGCACGCCTCGCATGAGCATCTCTAACTCGCTCGGCTCACGGTGCGTTTCCCCCCAGCCGCGGGGCTTGGCGGGCGGCTCTCGGCCCTCGGGCGTCAGGTCCAGCAGCACCCCCATGATCTCGGCACCGGACATGCCGTCGATCACCGCGTGATGGATCTTCGTCAGCATCGCGACATGTCCACCGGCGAGGCCATGGATCAGGTACACCTCCCACAGCGGACGCGCGCGGTCGAGCGGGCGCGAGAAGATCCGCGCGACCTGCTCGGCCAGCTTCTCGTCGGTCGGGGGCGGCGCCAGCGCCAGCTCACGAACGTGGTACTCCAGGTCGAATTCGGGATCGTCGATCCAGTACGGATAGTCGAGCCCGAGCGGGACCGCCTTCAGGCGCCAGCGAAAGGGCGGCAGCAGCGGCAACCGCTCAGCGATCAGATTCTGGATGTCGGCGAGCTCCAGCCGGCCGTTGGCTCGCGTGCTCGGATCGAGCACGGCCAGGCCGGACACGTGACCCGCTTGTTGCGGGCTCTCGAGCGCCAGGAACTGCGCGTCTAGTCCGGTCAGCTGTCGCAAGCTTCCACCCTGCCGGCGAGTCTATCGCCGGCACACATGACCGCGTGGTGTTCAATCTGGCCGCGATGCAGCTGGGAAGCAGATAACACCGTGATCGCGATCCTCGGCGGCCTCGGGGCCGCGGTCGCGTGGGGAATCGCGACGGTCTGCTCCTCACGCTCGAGCCGGCTGATCGACCCACGGTCCGTCGTGGCGTGGGTGATGCTGGTGGGGTTGGTGCTCGTCCTCCCTGCCGTCGCGCTCAGCGGCGTCCCAGCTAGGCTCGACGGAAGCCCGGGCCTGTGGCTGATCCTGGCCGGCGCCGGCAACGTCGGAGGACTGCTGCTCACCTACGCGGCGTTGCGGATCGGGCAGATCGCGCTCGTGACACCGCTGGTCTCGACCGAAGGAGCGATTGCGGCCGTGATCGCACTGCTGGTGGGCGAGAGTCTCGCGCCCACGGCGGGGCTCACCCTGGCGCTGATCGCCTTAGGCATCGTGCTGGCCGCGATCCCCGTGCGCGGGTTTGCCGACACGGCGGCGTCAGCACGCCATCCGGAGGCTGTCGCCCTGGCGATCGGCGCCGCGTTCAGCTTCGGCGGCAGCCTGTACGCCGCGGGCCGCGCGGGGGCCGTGCTTCCGTCGGCGTGGGTGGTGCTGTCGGCGCGGTTGATCGGTTCCGTGGTGCTGACCCTGCCGCTCGCGATGACCGGCCGGCTGCAGCTCACGCGCCGCGCGCTCCCGCTGGTCATCGCCTCAGGCATCGGCGAGGTGCTCGGCTTCGTGTCCTACACCGCCGCCGCCCGGCACGGAATCGCCATCGCCGCCGTGCTGTCCTCCCAGTTCGCGGCGCTCGCCGCCCTAGCGGGCTACGTGCTGTTCAAGGAGCGCCTCGGCCGGGTCCAGCTGATCGGCGTCGCGGTCGTGCTGACGGGGGTCGCCTTGCTCAGCGCGCTGCGCACCTGATGGCGATCACCCCCGCGACGTAGAAGACGAATATCCTCGCCCCTTCAAGCACAGCCGAACACGCCCCCGCAAGCACAGCCGAACACGAGGTACATATGCTCACGCTCAGCGGTCTGGACGAGGTCAAGTCACACGTCGGAAAGGAACTCGGGGTCAGCGACTGGCACGAGGTGACCCAGGAGAAGATCAACCAGTTCGCCGAGGTCACCGGCGACGACCAGTGGATCCACGTCGACATCGAGCGGGCTAAGCAGACGCCGTTCGGCGGGACGATCGCGCACGGCTACTACGTGCTGTCGCTCGCCCCGCGCTTCTCCTACGACCTGTTCACGTTCGAGGGCTTCGCGTTCATGCTCAACTACGGCCTCAACCGAGTGCGCTTCCCCTCCCCGATGCCGGTCGGCGAGAAGGTCCGGATGCGCGCGAAGCTCGCGTCGGTCGACGACGTCTCCGGGGGCGCCCAGATCGCCACCGAGCTGACGTTCGAGCGCGAGGGCGCCGACAAGCCCGTGTGCGTCGCCGAGACGCTGATGCGCGCCTACACGGGGTAGGCGCGCGGCGCGACCTCTACAGCGCGGAGAGCACTCGCTCGGGCGCCTCGAGCTGGGGCCAGTGGCCCACATGGTTGAGCGCGAGCAGCGGCGCCCGAGGGAGACGCTCGCGCACCCGCTCGGCCACGTGCGCACCGGAGATGGGATCGAGCATCCCCCACACGAATGACAGCGGCACGTCGGTTTGCTCGAGCGCTCCGACCCATCGCCCTGCGTTCTCGCGTCGCTCCTCCATGTAGGCGATCAGCCGGTGCAGCACGACGCCCCCCTCCGTCGCCGCGATCCACAGATCGGCGCTGTCGACTCGGGCGTCGAACCCAGGGGCGAAGGTCGGACGCAGGGCCTGGGCCCACAGCTCCTCGGTCAGCGCCGCGCTGAGCTTGGGTCCTTGCTCGGGGTCGGCCAGGGCAACCTGGACGGGCTCGGGGCGGTGCAGATCGGGGTACAGGCCGCCGTTGAGCAGCCAGACCGCCTCCAGCTCGACGGCGAGTCGCCCCTCGGCCTGCCGGGCCAGGAGCTCTTGGGTGACGGTGACCGAGTAGTCATGCGCGATCACGCGGGTCCGCTCGACGCCCTCGAGTGCCCACACCTGTTGGACCAGATCGGCCTGCTCGTAGATCGAGTAGCGGTGATCCTCCGGTTTGTCGGAGGCGCCGAATCCGAGCAGGTCCGGAAGCAGCAGCGCGTGCGAGTCGCTCAGGGCGGGGGCGATCTTGGCCCAGTCGTGCGACGAACTGGGGAAGCCGTGCAGGAGGGTGATCGACGGCCCGCCGCCCATCCGCCGCACGAAGATAGAGCGCTCCTGCTCCCCCAGCACGATCCTCTCCCTGCGCCCGGCCTCCCACCAGGCGCGGACGTCGCTCATACCCGGGCTTGACGTCCTGCCTGATCGAGGCGGGAGAGCTCGTCCTCGGTGAGATTGAGGTCCACCATCGGCAGCAGTGACTCGAGCTGCTCGACGCTCCGCGCGCTGGCGATCGGAGCCACCACCGTCGGCTGCGCGGCCAGCCAGGCCAGGGCGACGGCGGCCACGGGGACACCGCCGCGAGCAGCCGAGACTTCGTCGAGCGTCTCCAGCACGGCCTCCCCCCCGCGCTCGAGATACTGCGACGCGCGCGGCGCGCGCGGGCTGTCCACTTCCGCTCCGCCCGGCCTGTACTTACCGGTCAGAAATCCCTTGGCGAGTCCAAAGTACGGGATGCAGCCGACGTTCTCCCGCTCACAGAGCTTTTGAAGCGGCCCCTCAAACTCGTCTCGCTCGACCAGGTTGTAATGGGGCTGGAGCGCCACGTAGCGGGCCCACCCCTGCCGGTCGGAGATCTCGAGCGAGGCGGACAGGCGCTCGGCCGTGAAGTTCGAGGCACCAATGTGCTTGACCTTGCCGGCCTGGACAAGCTGGTTGAACGCCTCCAGCGTCTCGTCCTGAGGTGTATCGGGATCGTCCTGGTGGGCGTAGTAGAGGTCGATGTAATCGGTGCCGAGCCGGCGCAGCGAGTCATCACAGGCGGCCCGGAGGTTGTTCGGGCTCAGCCCGGGTCGCCCCTCGGTCATCCCCACCTTGGTCGCGATCACCACCTCGGCGCGGTTCCCGCTCCGAGCCACCCACCCGCCGATGATGCCCTCGGACTCGGAGCCGGCATACAGGTCCGCGGTGTCGACGAAGTTCCCACCAGCGTCGCGGTAAGCATCGAGCACGTCGAACGAGGTCTCCTGATCCGCCGTCCAGCCGAACACGTTGCCGCCCAGGCATAGGCCGAAGACGTCGAGGTCGGTGTTGGCGAGTTGAGTCATGGCTTCAGTTATGCCCTTTCGCCCACTCCACAATCTTGGCCGAGCCGACGATCACGGCTCCGTCCTCCAACACGAGGATCGGAACCCGGCGCCGGAGCGAGCCGAAGCTCTTGCCCATGGCGCATGTGTACAGGTCCATCGGCGGCACCCTAGCGCTGATACGCTCGCGCCTTGGCTTCGCTTCCCGATTCCGCTCGAGCCGTGCTCGAGTCAGCCCGGCCGGGCCACCTGGTCACGCTCGAACCGGATGGGCGGCCGCAGGTCTCGATCGTGTGGGTTGGACTGGACGGAGACGAGATCGTCGCCGCGCACCTACCGGAGCACCGCAAGGTCCGCAACATTCGCCGGGATCCCCGCGTCACGCTGTCGATCGAGGCCGGAACCAAGAACGAGATGGGCCTCGACGAGTACCTGGTGATCCACGGGCACGCCAGGATCACCGAGGGCGGGGCGGCCGAACTGCTTCAGCGACTGGCCCACGTGTACCTGGGCCCCGAGGTCAAGTTTCCCGCGATGGACAATCCCCCCGCGGGGTTCATCACGCACATCGGTGTGTCGCGCATCGGCGGCGTGGGACCCTGGGCACGCTCGATCTGAGCAGCGCCAGGGGCCCCAGCAGCCGCACCGCGCCAGGCGGCGCGGCCGCCGCCGAGTTACGGCGAGACTCAGGCCTCGACGGGTTGCTCGTCCGCTGCGATCACGACGCGTTCGTTGGGGACGCAGTGGGTCATGACCTTGCCCTCGACGTCGCGTGGGCCGTTGTTGCCCAGGTTCGCGAGCCGCTCAAGCTCTTCAGGGCCGAGCGTCTGCGTGGCCAGCGGAGGCAGGTTGCGCACATCGTCGGCGCTCATCCCCAGACCCTCCCCGACGCGATTGCCGAGCTCGTCCTCGCACATCAGCAGGTGCCAGACCATGCGCTCCTGAATCGGCCGATCGCATTGGCTCAGCGCGTCGACCAGGTTGGCGATGAGATCGGCGCGCTCCCACTGTTCGCTCAGCAGATACCGCTCTCCGGCCTGCTGGTAGTCGTTCGTGCGAGGGATGCGCTTGCGGGTCAGCCGGCCCTCGAGGAGCGGCCCCACCTCGTCAGGGCCCCGCTTGTCGGCCTCCTGCAGCCCGGCCAGGATCGACGGCTCGTAGTTGATGCTCGGGTTTGAGCCGCCGTCGTCGACGTAGTAGGCCATCTGCCCATCACGCTGGTTGGTGGACACCTTCGCGCTCTTGGCCTGGTTTACCGGCAGCTGCAGGTAGTTGGGCCCCACCCGGTAGCGCTGGGTGTCGCTGTAGGAGAACGTCCGGCCGACCAGCATCTTATCGTCGGAGAAGTCCAGGCCGTCCACCAGCACGCCGGTCCCGAAGGCGATCTGCTCGTTCTCGGCAAAGAAGTTCTCGGCGGTGCGATCGAGCACCATGCGTCCGATCGGGTGCAGCGGGGACGCTTCCTCGGGCCAGACCTTGGTGTCGTCCAGCGGGTCGAACTCCAGCTCGGGATGGTCGTCGTCGCTCATCAGCTGAACGTTCAGCTCCCATTCCGGGTACTCGCCGCGCTCGATCGCCTCGTACAGATCCTTGGTGTGACAACCGAGCACCTGGGCCTGCATCGCGTCAGCATCGGCAGCGGTCCAGCTCTTCACCCCCTGCTTGGGCAGCCAGTGGTACTTGACCAGCCGGATCTCGCCCTCGGCGTTGACCCACTTGTAGGTGTTCACGCCGAAGCCCTGCATGTTCCGGTAGCTGGCCGGAATCCCGCGCGGGCCGAATACCAGCGAGATCATGTGCATCGACTCGGGGGACTGGCTGATGAAGTCGAATACGCGATTGGGGACCTGGCGCTCGAAGCTGACCGGGTCGGGCTTCTGCGAATGGATGAAGTCCGGAAACTTGATCGCGTCGCGGATGAAGAACACGCCGAGGTCGTTGCCGACGAGGTCCCAGTTGCCATCCTCGGTGTAGAACTTGACCGCAAATCCGCGGGGGTCGCGGACCGCCTCCGATGAATCGCGCCCGCCGGCGACGGTGGAGAAGCGAGCCGCTACCTCGGTGCGCTTGCCGGCCTCCTGCAGGAGCTTGGCCCGGGTGAATTTGGAGATTGGCTCGTCGCCGACCTTTCCGTAGGCCTCGAAGTAGCCGAAGGATGTGGTCCCGCGCGCGTGGACGACGCGCTCGGGGATGCGCTCGCGGTCGAAATGAGAGAGCTTCTCGAGGAAGTGATAGTTCTCGAGCGCGGCAGGGCCGCGGTCGCCGACCGTCCTCAGGTTCTGATTGTCGGCTACCGGATGACCCTGCCGGGTGGTAAGGACCTGTCGCTGCTTGCCGTTGGGCCGCGCGGGGGGCTGGTTTGTGCCGTCGGACACGGACGGCTCCTTTCGTTGTCGTCGTTCTGGGGGCGGCACGGAACGTACCGATTCGGCCTAGTGGTTCATCCTTCAAGTTCGTTGAGTCGTGTAGGTGTCCTGCCTGTCACCCAGAACTTCTTGTCGACTTGTTCGGCGAGACTGGAGCTGGCGATGGGTGTCATCAAGCAGATCACGGTGTCG
>JBPCMW010000035.1:0-20270 GCA_051001875.1 Solirubrobacteraceae bacterium
ACGTTCGAGACTCGCGTGCGGTCTCGAACGTAAGGCGGCGCCCAGGCGCCAGCGAAAACCTAAGCTACGTCGCGCAGCTTCTGAGCCTCAGCCAGCGACTGAAGCTTCTTGAGCGACTGATTCTCGATCTGCCGGATCCGCTCACGCGTGACGTTGAACGTCCGCCCGACCTCGTCCAGCGTCCGCGGATGCTCGCCGCCGAGTCCGTAACGCAGCTCGAGCACCCGCCGCTCGCGGTAGCTGAGGTTCTCAAGCGCCTCGCGGAGGGCTTCCTTGGTGAGAATCTCGGCTGCACGCTCGTACGGGGACTCGGCCCGCTCGTCGGCAATGAACTGACCGAACTCGGACTCTTCCTCGTCACCGACCGGCTTCTCCAGCGAGACCGGGGCCTGGGCCGAGCGCTTGATCGACTCGACCTCCTCGGGCTCGATGCCGGTGACCTCGGCGATCTCCTCGGCGGTCGGCTCGCGACCGAGCTCGGTAACGAGCTTGCGCTCGGCCCGGCCGATCTTGTTGAGCTTCTCGACGACGTGGACCGGGATGCGGATCGTCCGCGCCTTGTCGGCCAGCGCACGAGCGATCGCCTGGCGGATCCACCAGGTGGCGTAGGTGGAGAACTTGAATCCCTTGCGGTAGTCGAACTTCTCCGCCGCGCGGACCAGACCGAGCGTTCCCTCCTGGATCAGATCAAGGAACGGCAGGCCCTGGTTGCGGTAGTTCTTGGCAATCGACACGACCAAACGGAGGTTCGACTCGACCATCTTCTGCTTGGCATCGAGATCGCCGCGCTCGATCCGCTTGGCCAGGTCAACTTCTTCCTGAGCCGTGAGCAGGCGCACCTTGCCGATGTCCTTCAGGAACAGCTGAAGCGAATCGGTGGTCATGTCCGGCTTGAGGTCGAGCGCCGTCTTGGCCTTGCGTCGTCCGCGTTTGTCGGGCGCACGCTCCACCTCGGTGGCGGCAATTGCCGGATCGACCTCTTCGACGAGCTCGATCTCCGCCTTCTCGAGGAAGCCGTGCAGTTCTTCGACGTCCGCTTCGTCGAGATCGAGCTCGGATACCGCGGTCGCGATGTCGGCGTAGGTGAGCACGCCAAGCTGCTGACCTCGCGTGACGAGGCCCTTGATCTCTTCCAGTTCCTGCAGTTCCGCTACTGACATCTGGTTCCGTTTCCGTCGTATGCGCCGGGGGGCGGGAGACACACCGGCGTAGAGGAGTGAGGCGAGCGAGGCCAGACCCTACGAAGGGCGTAGGCCCGCTACTCAAACATACGCGTTGAGTCTAGACGCTATATTTTCTGAAGTCAAGGCGTTGTGGGGCCACCGCGGCAGTTGCTCGCTGGGGCCATCCACGCCGACGCCGCATCTGCGGCGTCCTGGATTAACAACTTATACGTAGAAGGTAGCTTGGCGTTTCAGGTTGCGCGCGATTTCCTGCAGGAATTTCTCCTGATCGGATTCGGTCAGGCCCGATATCGGCCTGATCCGCCCCGCCTTGAGCGCCGTACAAAGGACGCAAGCGGATGTTCGGCCAGTCGGCTAAAGGCAACGACCGCCGTCGGCGACACCATGTGTGAGCGAACCTAGGAAAAGGGGGAAGTCTCATGAGCCCAGAACGAACCCGTGCATATAGACAAGTCGTCCAGACCCTGAATGAGCTGGGACCGAGCAAGCTGCAGGCTGCGGAGCAGGAACGGATCCGCGACGCCGCCGACAACCTCATCTTCACTCACGATCTGAGCCATGACGTTGCCGCGCGCGAGGCGCTCGAGGACATCGAGCACCTATGCCACGATCTCGTCGAGAGCGGACGTTGGGAGCAGGTCACTGCAGACCGCCTGGCCGCCCACGTCGCCAGCTGCGGCCCCGAGCGCCAGCCTGCGCTACGAGCCGCCTGAGCGCGCCAGCCTGAGGAGTCGCGCGGTTGAGCGACGCCCGCCTCGGCTGTGCGCGATCATGTAGGGACGATGAGCGACGAACAGCACTCAGACGTTCTCGGGAGTCTTCCCCACACCCGGCCCCACCGGCGTAGCGACAAGCGCGGCGCGCGGCCGGCGACGCCGCCGATAGCGCCCGCTGCGGCGCCGGCGGCCGAGGCCAAGCCCAAGCCCAAGCCCAAGCCCAAGCCCAAGCCCAAGCCCAAGCCCAAGCCCAAGCCGAAGCCCAAGCCCAAGCCCAAGGCCGGCCCGAAGGCCAAGGCCGCCGCCAAGGCGAAGACCACGGCCAAGGCGAAGACCACGCCCCAGCGCAAGCCCGCGACCACGCCCCGGCGCAAGCCAGCGACAACGGCCCAGCGCAAGCCGACGGTCCCGGCCCAGTCCAAGCCGGCGACTCCGGCTCAGCGCACCGGGCGCACCGAGGTGCTCGGGACGGCGGTGCAGGCCGCAGCCGAGCTGGCGGAGATCGGGCTGTCGGTCGGAGCTCGGGCGATCCGCCGGGCCGTATCCCGTCTTCCTCGCCCCTAGCGCCGGGGCAGGATACGGCGCGCGCAGAGTTTCGTATACTCCCGCTCCACTTCCGTGCCGAGCGATCGTCTGTCCGCAGCCGATCGGCGGGGGAACCACTTGCGGATCACTTGATCAGCAGGGGCGAATCGGTCCCGCTAAGGACCGTAGCGCTCAGTTAGCGCGAGCCCGTCAGCTCACCCCGTAGGCCGACAAGCGAAGAGGACGAATCGGTCAAAACGTGAGTCGACGTGCCCATAGACGCGCTGTAACGCTGCTGCTCCTCGGGGTGGGTTTGCTCGTGCCATCAGCCGCCTGGGCGCTCACCGGCGCGCAGCCTCAGAGTTCAGGCGGTGGCACACTCAGCGGCACCGGCCACAGCGCCCCGACCCCGTCGTCGGAAAGCACCGGGATCTATGTCCAGCCCGGCGATGCCACCGTGCGGGCGAGCGGCAACGGCATCACCGTAACGACCCGAGCGTCGGTGATGCTGCGCAACCAGCTGAGTTTCAGCGGCCGCGTCGCCAGATCGGCCGCGGGCCAGATCGTGGAGATCGAGCGTCGCGGCCAGCAGACCGGCTGGGCCTGGGCTCCCACCACCCACGGGTTGGTCTCCTCCGATGGATCGTTTTCCGCCGTGTGGCCGGCCAATCACATCGGTCGCTTCGCGATCCGCGCCGTCGTCGCACCCCGCGTGGCTGCGATCACTCGCGCCGCATCGGCGTCCCCGACGCTGAACGTCACCGTTTACCGGCCCGCGATCGCCACCCAGTACGGGCCGGGCTTCTACGGCCAGCGGACGGCGTGCGGCCGGATCCTGAGGAAGGGAACGCTCGGCGTTGCCAACCGCACGCTGAAGTGCGGGACCCCGGTCGCGATCCTCTGGCACGGACGGACGATCGTCGTGCCGGTCATCGATCGCGGGCCCTACGCGAACCACGCGGACTGGGACCTGACGGAGGCGACCGGCCGCGCCCTCGGAATCCCCGGGACCGCCACGATCGGCGCGGTCTCGGTGCCTGCTCACCGCTGAACGCCGCGCGCGAGCCGCACGCCGCGCTTCAACCAGCGAGCTCGGGGCCAGGTCCAGCCGACGACTGGTCGGGACCTGGGAACGGTGGCTCGTCCATCGGAATTACTCCGGTGCCCGTCGCGGACGCGGCAAACCGCGCTTCCTCGGCCGCCTCGATCAACGCGTCCACGTCTGCGCCGTCCTCGCCGAGCACCGCGAATCCCACGCTGACCGCCAGCGGGGCGCCCCGCCACGGCGGGGCGGCACCGACGGCAGCCACCATCCTGGCGGCGAGCGCGTGGGATCCGAGCCGCCCGGTCTCCCGGGCGATGACCCAGGCACGGGTGCCGGTTTCGCAGGCGAGGATGTCCTGCCCGCGTACGGCGCTGCGCACCGCCTGGGCAAACCGCCCGAACGTAGCCGTTGCCTCTCCCGGTGCCTCTATCGCCACCACGCGGTCGGCATCCTCGAGTTCGATCAGGAGCAGCGACAACGCTGCACCGCCCTGTTCGGCGACACGGATCTCGTCTGCGAGCGCTCCCTTCCACAGCGAGTCCGGCTTTTGAGCCACCGAGGGCTCCTGCGGGGCCAGTCGCGCAACATCCCTCAGGACCACCGGCGGCTCCCGCGGCGCGGCCTGAGGCTCGGCGCAGCGCCGCAGCGCGGCGGCACGAACCAGCTCGATCACCAGCGTGAGGCGTTCCGAGAGCTCGGACACCTGGTCCGCGTCCGGCTGGTTCAGTTCGGCGCGAACCGCGCTCCAGATGACCGCCCGCAGGGTCTCCACCGCCCGTGCGGTGGCCTCCACGCCACGCGAGCCCGCGATCTCGCCCGTCTGCGACACGAGCTGCTCGAGCGCTCCGCCCGGCTCGAGCCGATGGAGATCGGATTCGTCGGCCAGCGCTCGGACGACGGCGCCGCACACCCGCGGCCCGTCACGCGCGAGGTCGGCGGCGAGAATCGCCGGGGCATCATCCAGAGGCGCCTGCTCGACCAGCGCCAACAGCCAGCCCTTGGCCAGATCCTCGGCGCGCAGCAGTAATGCGTCGACCGGCGCGTCGGCTACCGGTCGCGCACGCCGGAGCCTTGGCGGTCCCTGCTGCATGGAGTCCTTCTATCACGTGCGCCAGTCACCACCGCCCTCGGTCGCGCAGTCCGCGAACCGCCACAATGACGCACGTGCCGGCCGCTCTGATCACCATCGCGCAAGCCCGTGAGCAGGTACTCAGCCAGGTCACGCAGCTCGCCGCCGAGCTGGTCGATCTCGATGGTGGGCTTGAGCGAGTGTTGGCGGGCGAGATCCTCGCCGCCGGAGACGTTCCCGCGTTCGCATCCTCGGCGATGGACGGCTACGCGGTGCAATCCGGCGGCGCCGGCCGCAGGCTTGAGCTCATCGGCGAGTCGCGCGCCGGGTCGCCGTCGGTGTTGACCGTCGCCGATGGGCAGGCGATCCGTATCTCGACCGGCGCTGCCGTGCCCGCCGGGGCGAATGCGGTGATCCGCCAGGAGGACGTGCGCGAGACCAGCGCGCGGGCGATCCTCACCGGCGCCGATGTGCGGGAGGGCGCGAACGTCCGCGGCGCGGGCGAGGACATGCGTCGCGGGGCGTCGGTGCTTCAGCGCGGCACGCTTCTCGGTCCTGCGGAGCTGGGTGCCGCCGCCGCCGCGGGCGCTGGGGAGCTGCCGGTGACCCGCCGGCCGGTGGTGTCGGTTCTCTGCACGGGCGACGAGCTGCGGGCCCCTGGGGAGCCACTGGGCCCCGGAGAGATCCACAACTCGAACGCCCCGATGCTGATCGGGCTCGCGCGTCGCAGCGGCGCCATCGCGACAGGAGCTCAACGGCTGGCCGATGATCGAGGCGCCACCGAGCAGGGCCTGGAGGAGGCCCTCGCCGGGTCTGACGTGGTGGTCGTCTCTGGCGGCGTGTCAGTCGGTCCTCACGACCACGTCAAGCCGGCACTCGCCGCGCTCAACGTGGACGAGCGGTTCTGGCGCGTGGCGCTGCAACCGGGAAAGCCCACCTGGTTCGGCACCCGGGGGAGCAAGCTCGTATTCGGTCTGCCCGGCAATCCGGTCTCGGCGGTGGTCACCTTCGCTCTGTTCGTCGCCCCAGCCCTCGCCGCACTGCTCGGACAGCGCCCGTCGGACAGCCAGCCGACCACCGCAACGCTGGGCGTCGGCGTGAGCCAGAATCCCGACCGCGAGCAGGCGCTACGAGTGAAGGCGCGGTACACCCGCGGAGGGTTGACGGTGACCCCCAATGGGCCCCAGGGCTCGCACATCGTGAGCTCGCTGGTGGGTGCTGACGCGCTCGCGCTGATCCCCCGCGGCACGGGAGAGCTGCCCGCAGGCTCGTCCGTCTCGCTAGTGCCGATGATGCTGTGAGCATCGGCGCGGCTTTCCCGGAAGAATCCACGCCGTGAACGTGGTCCTGATCGTTCTGGCCGCTGTGCTGGCGGCGCTCGTGGCGCGCCGGCAGCGCCGCAAGCACAGGCTGCCCGCCCTCGCGGTGATCGTCTCTCCGCGCGGGTCGACCGCGATCGCCGAGAACGGTGCGGTGACATCGGCTCAGTCAGCGGAGCTGACTATTTCCCAAGCTGATCTGGAGCGGCTGTGGAACCCGACCAACCTCGAGAACCTCGCACGCACGTACTGGAAGTTCCTGTCGCGAGTCACGCTCGGGTTGATCCGGGTGGTCTACGGAGAAAACGAGCGCCGAGTCGTGTTCCTCGCCCGGCCGCTCACCCTCCTGCGCTTCGATCCCCCGGTGTACGTGATCGAGGATGACCACGGGAAGGTCTGCTGGCGAATCCGCGACGGCCTGCTGGTCGCCCGCCCGGGGCGCGGCTCAGGCTACCTGGAGCTTGACGTGCGCCGCGAGCCGCCGGACCCCGGCTCCCCGGGGGCTCGCAAGCTCAAGATCGAGGTCGGGGTGACCAACTTCTATCCCTCGATCGCCGCCGGATTCAGCACGCCGGTGTACAAGGCGACCCAATCGGTCATCCACGTGCTGGTGACGAACTCGTTCCTGCGCTCGCTGGCCGACCTCGACCTCGCTGAGTCCAGGATCGGAAGCCTCGCGGCTCAAGCCGCGGCTGCCCCGCAGCCCGAGGAGTCCGCGAGGGCTCAGCCGTAACGGACGCCCGTCAGGGCCCGCAGCTTCGCGCGGTCGTGACGGGCCGACACGCGGCGAACCGTGCCCGACCGCGAGCGCATGACCAGGGACTCCGTCGTCGCGCCCCGGTCCCCCTGGTAGCGAACGCCCTGGAGCACGTCGCCGTCGGTCACGCCCGTGGCCGAAAAGAACACGTCCTCGCCGGCGACGAGGTCGTCGACGGTGAGCCGCTTGGTGAGGTCGTAGCCCGCGTCGATCGCCGCCTGGCGCTCCTCGTCGGAGCGCGGCCAGAGACGGCCGAGCAGTTGTCCGCCGATGCACTTGATCGCCGCGGCTGAAATCACTCCCTCGGGCGTGCCGCCGATCCCCCACAGCAGATCCACGGCCGAGTTCTCGCTCACCGCCAGCAGCGACGCCGAGACGTCACCGTCGAGGATCAGCCGCACACGGGCACCGGCCTCGCGGACCTCGCGCATCGCCTCGTGGTGACGCTCACGATCGAGCATCACCACCATCACGTCACGAATGTCGATGCGCTTGCGCTCGGCCACGAGCTTGAGCGTCTCGGGCAAAGGTCGGTCGAGGTCCAGGAGGTCTGCGATCTCCGCGCCCCCGGCGATCTTTTCCATGTACATGCACGGCCCCGGATCGAACATCGCGCCGCGCTCCGCGAGCGCGATCACGGCCAGCGCGCTCGGCATCCCGAGCGCCGTCAAACGTGTGCCCTCGAGCGGGTCGACCGCCACGTCGACCTGGGGCGGGCTGCCGTCCCCGATCTGCTCACCGTTGTAGAGCATCGGCGCCTCATCCTTCTCGCCTTCGCCGATCACCACGATGCCGTCCATGGAGACCGAGCCGAGCACGTTCCGCATCGCATCGACTGCGGCCTGGTCGGCGCCCTCCTTGTCTCCCCGCCCCACCATCCGGGCAGCGGCCAGTGCTGCAGCCTCGGTCACCCGCGCGAGCTCGAGCGCCAGGTTCCGGTCAGGCCGGATGTTGTCCTCAGGCGTGCTCACAGGACGCCCGGCGGCTTGCGCCGGCCGGCGCTCTCTCGCGCACGGAAGATCGAGCCCAACAGGATCAGCAGGCCCGCGACCAGCGCCACGCCCCAGCCGATGTCGATGCCGATCTGCCCAGGGGGTGAGCCCGGCTTATCGATCAGGCCTCGGAACACGGTCACCGTGAGCGCCAGGAGCGCGGTCACCGCCGTCAGCTCACCGCGCGGCCATGACAGCGCGTGCCCACGGACGATGATGTAGGCGAGGATCAGCGGCGCTACCGCGGCCAGCAGCAAGATGTAGCGGATCGCCGAGAGCGAGTCCCAGCCGGTGCAACTCGTGCTCGGGGCACCGAAGTGCGCGGGATGGACGCATTGGTTGAGGACGGTGTTCGGATTCCCCAGCGTGAACCACTTCAGGAACAGCGAGATCGCGAGCAGGATCCCGCCGGCCACCGCTAGCAACTCTCCGCGGTCGATCTGCTTGATGTTCATCGGCGCGCAGCCTAACCGGTTTCCCGTAGGCGACGTCGCAACTGCGACGGACAGCCTCCCGAGTGCTAGGTTCGCCGGCCGATGGAGTTCCGCCAGCTGCTCCCCGAACCGGCCTCGGTCGAGGTCGACGCGCTCCTGGCCTCGCTGGCCCCCGGCGGGCGCGCCGGCGTGGATCGCCCGTACACCGCGGTCAACTTCGTCACCAGCGCCGACGGCCGGGCGACGTTCGGCGGGCGCTCGGGCCCGCTGGGAGACGACGGCGACCGCGCGATGTTCCACGGACTGCGGGAGCAGTTCGACGCCGTCATGTCCGGCACCCGAACGCTGCGCGCCGAGCGCTACGGGCGGATCCTCGGCAAACCGGAGCGACGGCAGCGGCGAGTCGACCACGGTCAGCCGGCGGAGCCGCTGGCCTGCATCGTCACTCGCAGCGGCAATGTGCCCGACGACATCCCGCTGTTCGCTGAGCCCGAGGCCCGGGTGGTCGTGTTCTCCCCCACCGAGATCGTCGACCGCGACTGGGCGGCCCAGGTGGAGGTGATCCGGATCGATCCCGGCGAGCTCACGCTGACCACGGTGCTGCGGCACCTGCGCTCCGAACACGGCATCCGCTCGCTGCTGTGTGAGGGCGGACCGACGTTGTTCGGCGCCATGCTCCAGGAGGGCGTGGCCGACGAGCTGTTCCTGACGCTCGCACCCCAACTCACCGCCGGGGGCCAGGGCCCGACCATGACCACTGGACCGGAGCTGCCCGAGCCTCGGAGGCTGCTGCTCAGATGGCTGCTGGAACGTAACGATTCGCTCTATCTCCGCTATGAGATCGGCTGAACACGCGAGAGTTTCATCTCTGTTCACGAGGGGGATGCGAGAATCCTGTCGATGGGCACCTCGATCGCAGCCGCGGCTGACCTGAGGCCGGAGGGCGCAGTGCAGGCGCTAGAAGACGCGCGGGAGGGCACCGTCGGGCTCGTGCAGTCGGTGTCCGACAGCGATCTGGAGCGCGTCCACTCTGCTCTGATGAGCCCGCTGGTCTGGGACCTGGGGCACATCGCGGCGTTCGAGGACCTGTGGCTGGTGCACCGCTTCGGCGGTCGGCCGCTCCTGCGCGAGGATCTGGCCCACGTCTACGACGCGTTCGAAACACCGCGGGCGGACCGCGGCGAGCTCCCGTATCTGCGTCCTGCCCAGGCACGCGAGTATCTCGACGAAGTCCGCGCCCGCACTCTGGACGTGGTCGAGGAGCAGGGGATCGGCGACGGCGGACTGCACGAGATGGTGCTCCGCCACGAGCTCCAGCACGGGGAGACGATGTTGCAGACGATCCAGCTCGCGCGGCTTGACGGTTACCGCCTCTCGGAGCGCCGGACCGCGCTGACGAGCGCAGGACCGCCCTTCACCGGACTCGAGCTGATCGAGATCCCGTCGGGCCCGTGCACGCTCGGCGCCCCGGGCGAGGGCTTCGCCTATGACAACGAACGTCCGCTTCACCGGACCGACGTCCGCGACTACCTGATCGGCCGAACCCCCATCACCAACGCCAGCTACCTCACGTTCGTCGAGGGCGGAGGCTACGAGCGGCGCGAGTGGTGGTCGGACGAGGGCTGGGCATGGAAAGAGGAGTACGACATCGCACGACCTGGAGGGTGGACGGCGGACCGGCGCTGCCAGTGGCGCCTGGGACGGCTCGAAGGGATCGATCCGCTCCAACCCGTCGTCCACGTTTCCTGGTTCGAGGCCGATGCCTTCGCTCGCGCGCACGGTGCCCGGCTCCCAGATGAAGCGGAGTGGGAGAAGGCGGCGACCTGGGACCAGGAGCAGCACACGGCCCGGCTGCACCCGTGGGGCGAGCAACCGCCGGTCGCCGGCGTCCACGCCAACCTGAACCGCGCCGGGGAGGGACCGGATCCCGTCGGAGCTCACCCCGGTGGCGCCTCGCCCTACGGCTGTCTCGGCATGATCGGTGATGTCTGGGAGTGGACCTCGAGTCCGTTCAGTGGATATCCGGGGTTCACGCCTTACCCGTACGAGGAGTACTCGCAGGTGTTCTTCGGCGATCACTACCGGGTCCTGCGGGGCGGCTCGTGGGCCACCTGCGCCCATGTGATCAGCCCGACGTTCCGCAACTGGGACTATCCCGAGCGCCGTCAGATCTTCTCCGGGTTCCGGATTGCCAAGGATCTGCGATGAAGGCCGTCGTCGACACCGCATCCGTCCGGATCGACTCGTGGCTCTCGGAGGTCGAGGAGCGAAGCCTGGCCAACGACGTGTTCGACGGGCTGACGGGGCCGTTCAAAGAGCTGCCGCCCAAGCACTTCTATGACGCCCGCGGGTCAGAGCTGTTCGAACGCATCTGCGAGCTCGATGAGTACTACCCAACCCGGACCGAGAAGGCGATCCTCGCCCAGCGCGCCGGCGAGATCGTCGCCGCCACCAGGGCCGGGGAGCTGGTCGAGCTCGGGTCCGGTTCCGCGGGGAAGGCGCGGGTCCTGCTCGATGCGATGGCCGAGGCGGGCGCGTTGCAGCGATACGTTCCGTTGGACGTGTCCGAGAGCGTCGTGCGCGAGGCCGCCGATGAACTCGTGCAGGAATACGAGGGGCTGCGCGTCCACGGGGTCATCGGTGACTTCGAACGCCATCTGGAGCGCATCCCGGCGGCCGGGGCGCCGCGGATCGTGGCCCTGCTCGGCGGCACGATCGGCAATTTCCCGCCCGGTACCCGGCGGGGCCTGTTGCGCAAGATCGCGGCCGTGCTCGGTCCCGAGGACCGGCTGCTGCTGGGAACCGACCTGGTCAAGGACCCGGCGGTGATCGAAGCCGCCTATGACGACAGCGCGGGCGTCACCGCGGAGTTCAACCGCAATGTCCTCCACGTGATCAACCGGGAACTCCAGGCTGATTTCATCCCCGAGGCGTTCGACCACATCGCGTTCTTCGATCGGCGTCACGAGTGGGTGGAGATGCGTCTGCGAGCCCGGCGACCGTGCAGCGTCCTCGTGGGTGATCTCGGCCTGCGAGTCGAGTTCGCGGCCGGCGAGGAACTGCGCACCGAGATCAGCGCCAAGTTCACCCGCGCTCGCGTGCAGGCGGACTTCGCCGCCGCGGGCCTTGAGCTGTCCGGGTGGTTCACCGACCCAGATGAGCTGTTCGCGCTCTCGCTCGGTGCCCGCGCGGCGCCGTAGATCGCCGGACGGTGGACCGCCCCACGGTGCAATAGGGTTTCCGCCGATGCAGATCGAAGGCAGCGGTGCGCTGGTGGTCTGCGGCGCCTCGGGACTCGGCAGCCCTTGACCGAGGAGCTCTCGCCGGCGGACCGCTCGTCGCTCGCCGCCGAGCGCGGACCGATCAACATGGCGGTCGGCGGTCTGCTCGTGTTCGATGCCGATCGGCCCCTGACCCGGAGGATGGTCGCGAACCGGATCGGCGAGCGAATTCACCTGATTCCACGGTTGCGCCAGCGCCTCGAGGAGGCGCCGCTGGGGCTCGCCAACCCGGTCTGGACCGATGACCGGGGTTTCGATCTGGACTGGCACGTGCGTCAGACGAGCCTGCCCGCGCCGGGCGGCGAGGCTGAGCTCGGCGCGCTGATCGGCCGGGAGTTCTCTCACCGCCTCGACCGCTCCCGGCCGTTGTGGGAGGCGACGCTGATCGAGGGGATGCAGGGCGGCGGCAAGGGCTTGCTGTTCAAGGTCCACCACGCGCTGGTGGACGGAATGGCGGCGATCGGGATGGCCGCGCTCGTGCTCGATCCGACCGAGGAGCCATTGGAGATCCCGCCGCCTGAGGAGGAGTGGTCACCGCGTGAATACGACCTACGCCGCCACGTGGCCCGGCTGGCCAGCCGTCCGCTGGCGCGCGCGCCGAAGCTGATGATCGACGGCATGCTCCGCGCGCTTGACCCGGACCCGCGACGCGCGGCGGGGGACATGCGCCGGGCCACCGGGGACATGCGCCGGGCGACCGAGGTGGCGCTCGAGCTGGCTCGCGCGCGGCCCCAGGCTCCGATGACCTCCCTGAACCGCCCCATCTCCCCCAATCGCCGCTACGCCGTCGCGCATGGCGAGCTCGCCGCGCTCAAGCGCGCCGGCAAGGCGGCCGGCGGCACGGTCAACGACGCGGTGCTGGCCGTGGTGGCCGGGATGCTTGCCCTTCACCTCGCCCGCGCCCGCGCCGCCGCTGGCCTTGGCGGTGGTGCCGGGCGGGCGCCCGTGGCGCTGGTTCCGGTCAGTGTCCGCGAGCCGACCGAGACGGGCGAGCTCGGCAACCGGATTTCCACCGTATTCGTCGACCTGCCCATCGGCGAGCCTCGGATGGCGGCCCGGGTCCAGGCGATCGCAGCGCAAACCCGGGAGCTCAAGCAGTCAGCCGCGGTGCGGGCGGGAGCGCTGATGGTCGGTGCCTCCGGCTGGGCTCCGCCCCTCATCTCCGGCCTGCTCGCGCGGGCGATGGGAAGCGTCCGCGCGTTCAACCTCGTCGTCTCCAACATCCCTGGACCGCAACAGCCGTTCTATTTGAACGGCGTCCGCATGCGGGAGGTCTACCCCGTGGTTCCACTGAACCCGGCGAACCAGTGCCTCTCGGTCGGGATCATCTCCTACGACGGCGCTGTCTGCTTCGGGCTGCTCGGCGACCGTGACCTCGATCCCCCGCTGTCGGTCGCGGCCGAAGGGCTGCGGGAGGCGCTGGCGGAGTTGCCGTAGCCCGGAGCTGGACCAGTTGCGTTCCCGAACTCAGATGCCGTAGCGAGCGACGAGCGAACTGCGCATCGAGGGGTATGCCTTCTGCCAGCGTTGTCGCGGCTGTCCATCGGCGGCAAGATCGAGTCGGAACACGTCAATCGTCGGGTTCGGCTCGACGGTTGCCGTGGGAGCCGCGCTATACGCGGTCCACACGGCACGGGTCAGGCCGGCAGCGTTCATTGACGCGTTACGACGGCTATCCGGAATAGGCCAGACGGGCGCCGGCACGCTGCCTGCGCCGCGGAGCGAGAGAACGCCGCGGCGACGATGTTCTGGACGACATCGACCTCAACGCCCGGCAGCACCGGACGCACACCGAGGATCACCGGATCGACGTTCGGGTCGCCCTCGTGGGCGTCGGCCGGCCCGAGCGCGAGCAGCACGCCGGCCCGAGCGCGAGCAGCACGCCGGCGAGCGCCAGCAGTGCTGCCCGGCTCAGGAACGGAGCGCTACGCGAGCCTCTCAACCAGCATCGCCTGGCCCATGCCGCCGGCGACGCACATCGACTCGATCCCGAACCTGCCGTCGCGCTTCTCGAGGCCGTTGAGCAGCGTCGTCATGATCCGCGCGCCGGTCATCCCGAACGGGTGCCCGAGGGCGATCGCACCGCCGAACGGGTTGAGCTTCTCCTCTGAGATGCCGAGCTCCTCCCTGCAGGGCACGATCTGGGCGGCGAACGCTTCGTTGATCTCGACGATGTCGATGTCGTCCATCGACATTCCGGTCTGCTCGAGCAGCATCCTGATCGCGGGAATCGGGCCGAGGCCCATGAGCTCCGGGCGGATCGCGGCCACGGTGGAGGCGACGATCCGCGCCTTCGGCGTCAGCCCGAGCGAACGCGCCTTCTCATCGGACATGATCAGCACGGCAGCGCCGCCGTCATTCAGGGGGCAGGAGTTGCCGGCGGTGACGGTGCCGTTTTCACGGAAGGCCGGCTTCAGCTCGGCCAGCACCTCCATCGTCGTCCCGGCCCGCGGGCCGTCGTCCTTGTCGACCACCGTCTCCTCGACGTCGATCTCGTTACCTTCCTTGTCCTGGTCCTTGTGGGCGGGGACGGTCACCGCCACGATCTCCGGGTCGAAATGGCCGGAGTCCCGAGCCTCCACCGCGCGGGACTGCGAGATCACCGCCCACTCGTCCTGCGCCTCGCGGCTGACCTTGCAGCGCTCGGCGACGTTCTCGGCCGTCTCTCCCATTGGGATGTAAACGTCGAACAGAGAGCCCTCGGATCCGTTCAGCTTCGGATGCTTGGCCTCCTCCATCATTCCGGCGCCGAGCCCCGCGCGCGAAACAGCCTCCACTCCCGCAGCGATGTACTGATCGCCCTCCCCCGCCTTGATCGCGTGCGAGGCCATCCGGATGGTCATCAGCGAGGAGGCACAGAAGCGATTGACCGTGCAGCCCGGGACGTGGTGGTCCAGCCCGGCCAGCAGAGCGGCGTTGCGGCCGATGTTGGCACCCTGCTCGCCGATGCCCGAGGCAGCGCCCATCAGCACGTCCACCGTCTCGGCGAAGTCGACGTCGGAGTTGCGCTCGATCAGGGCGCGGATCGGGATCGCCGCGAGCTCATCGGCGCGCACGGTCTTCAGAGAACCCTTGAACGCCCGGCCGATCGGCGTGCGGATGGCGTCGACGATGACTGCTTCTGGCATTTCGGCATTGCTCCTGCTCGGAGGGATGAGAAGACGAAACCACAAGGCCCCGCCAGGGGCCTCCTATTCATAACCCTAAACCGCGCACTCCATTCTCGTCCCAGCCGAGGTGGTGGGCGAGCTCGTGGCGTACCGTCCGCGTCACCTGAGCCTTCAGCAGGTCGGGGTCGTGACCGAAATCACGCACCAACGTGTCCCGGAAGATCACGATGCGGTCGTGGAAGTAGTCACGCGCGACGGTGTCGCCCTCGTAGAGGCCGTAGGCCCGACGCCCCCGGCCGCGATCGGAGACGACCACCGCCACGTGCTCCAGCGCACGATGAAACTCGAGCGGGAGATCGTCCAGCGCGGAGCGGACGATCAGCCGGAACTCGTCCTCGTCATACGGGTCGATCTCGGCCTCGTCCTCGTCGTCGAGCTGGGTCTCGTAGTCCTCCGTGTCGCCCCACGAGTCATCGGCGGCAAGGCGCTCGGTCCGCTGCACAAGCGCCTCGAAATCGGCCTCGGACTCCGGATCGCGCCACCCGGCCAGTCGGATCATCACCAGCAGCGCCGCGGCGCCGATGATCACCGCCCCGGCTCCGAACACGACCAGCCCCTGCAGCAGGCGCAGCGGAAATGAGGTGCTGAACCCGGCGATCAGGCTGGCCGCACCAAGCGCCACCGTCAATGCCGCCAGCGCCGAGCCGAGGATGCGGCGAGGCGTTGGCGTCGTACCGGGCATCGCGCTAGCGCAGCGTGCTGTAGAGCTCGGCAAGCGCGGACATGGGCTTTCTGGATGCTACGTCACGCCGGGCTCCGGCACGGCGCGAGCCGTGAGCTACGATCGGCCAGATGTTTGCCGCCGCCATCATCAAGCGCCGCCTTGCGCGGTGCACGCACGCGGCCGGCCTGGCGCTCCTGTGCTCCGGCGCCACCGCGACCGCCGCGTCCGCGGCGTCGCTCAGTGTGCGGGTCCCGTCGCACAGCGTCCGGCAGCATCACGCCTTCCAGATCAAGCTCTCCGGCAGCTACCGGGCCGCGGAACTGCAGGGCAAGGCCTACCTGGTGGCCGCGTTCCAGTACGACACCACGCCCTGCAAGGCGACGGGCGCCGCGGAGGCCGGCCGGACCGACGCCTCGTTCTTCTTCTCCAAAGTGGTCTCACCCTCGCCGTTCGTGCGGCGGTTCGCCTTCACCGCCGGCCGGCCCGGACCGCGACGGGTCTGCGCGTATCTGTACCCAAGGGTCGTCTCACCGATGGATACGACCGGACCGATCGCCAGGGCCAGCGGGCTGTTCCGCGTCATCAGGTAGAGGGACGCCGCCGGGGCGCGGACGGAGAAATCCGCCCACGCCCCGGGGACTCAAAGTCCCGAGGGGTGCCGCTCGACGTAGCCGCTGTTCGAGCGGCCCTGCCTCGTCCATCGCGAGCCCCCGGTCTCACCCTGCGCGCTGGTGTCGAACCGCAGCCCGGCGACGTACATGTAGACGTGTCCGCCGTTGGCCCAGATCGTGATCCAGGTACCGGGCCCGGAGCGACCGTAGGACTCGAGCGTGCCCGAGTCCTCGGGTGAGGACAGCAGACCGCCGCCGTGGAGCGCGTAGCTGACCGAGCCCGAGCAGTCATAGCCCGAGTCGTTCCAGCTGCCGTGGCCGCCACCCCACACGTACGGCGTGAAGGCGATCCGGTTGCCCGCCGCGATGACCGCCCTGACCGACGCGGGAGCGTCCGCCGGGGCAATCGCCAGTCCGTTGCTGATCCGGGCCCGGCTGCCCGCCACAGTGCTGGTCTGCACGTTCGTCTGGCTGGCGCCGACAGCCGAGCGCAAGGCCTTCGCCACCGACCAGGTGACGAGACCGTTGGCGCGGAGATGGTGGGCGCGCTGGAAGCGGATGACGTTGCGTTTGGTGGTGGGGCCGAAGTGTCCGACCACCGCCGTCGGGAAGCCGGCCTGGGTCAGGTAGCCCTGCAGGACCCGGACATCGTGGCCGGACATTCCGGAGTGCAGAATCCGGTCACCGAGGTGCCGGGAGTCGCCGGGATATCTGTGGCCATCGCTGAACATCGCCGTTTGGCTGACGCCGGCGGCGGATGCGCCTCCGCTGCTGGTGGTCGCGGGGGAATGCCCGGAGCTGGACGCGGCAGCGGCCGCGGGGATCAGCGTGAGGGCAACCGACGCGGCACCGGCAGCGCGGGTGATTCGTCGTAGACGTGGGGACAGCAATACAACCCCTTCTCTTTCCGTGCCTACGGGGTTAGCTGTCGGGCTCGCGCTGAAAGAGATTGCGCTACGCCGAAAGATTCGGCGATTCGCCCCTGAAGCCATGGTGGCTTCGCTGGGTCCCCCGTTCTCCGCTGGCTGGGCACCGCGGAGATTCGGCTGGGTCTTTATGTCGGACGGCAGAGTAGCGGAGATGCAGGATGTCTGGCATCACCGTGTTATGGATACCGCGGAAGGGGTATGCGTGCCCGTCGCTACGCTGAGCCGATGAGCTCGGATCTCACTCCCCAGCAGGTGGCCCAGCAGCTCGAGCGCGGCGAAATCCAGCTCATCGACGTGCGCCAGACCCACGAGCACGAAGCCGGACGGATAGCCGGCGACCGGCTGATCGAGCTGGCCCAGCTCGGGGCCTCGGCGGAGAGCATCGAGCGCGACAAACCGGTGGTGTTCTACTGCCGTAGCGGCAGCCGCTCGGCGATGGCCACCGAGGCCTTCCGCGGCGCCGGCTTCGACGCGCACAACCTGGCCGGCGGGTTACTGGATTGGGCGGCGGCGGGGCTCCCCCTGGAGCCCGCCGACGGCCACGTGGCCTGAGCGCGGCGAGGCTCAGGGCCGGCGAGGGCTCAGGGCTTCCATTTGATCGAGCAGCCGACGGGTTTGGTCTCCGGCGTCTGGGGCACATCCCCGACAAGCAGCGCGTCGAGCGCCGAGCGCATCCACTGCGCCTGCTGACCGGGGTCGTCGTGGTCAGCGTCGGGCGCGCCGCGGTAGCGCAGCCGCCGCTCGGAATCGAGAATGAACACATCAGGCGTGGTCTTCGCGCCATAGGCCCGGGCCACGGTCTGCTCGGCGTCGTGCAGATAGGGCATCGGCCAGTCCTCGGAGCGGACCCGGTTGCGCATCGCCTCGAGCGAGTCACGCGGGTACCGATCGGCGTCGTTGGAATTGATCGCGAATACTCGGACGCCGCGCTTGGCGTAGTCCCGCGCGACGTCGGCGATTCGCTCGTGCCAGGCCAGCGCGTACGGGCAGTGGTTGCACGTGAAGACGACGGCGGTGGCCGGCGCCCCCGCGCTGTCGGCACTCCAGCTGCGTTCTTCGGTGTCCGGCAGATCGAATTCTGGGGCTCGGTGGCCGATTGAGACGGTCATGTTGGTGTCACCTCCGTGCGCGCGGCCGCCCGCCGCAGTGCCTCACGCAGGTCATCGGGGTCGGGGGTTGGGGAGATCCGGCCGTCCCGGCGACGGTAGACGCGGCAGGTTAGGGGGTTCGGGTCCGCGGGCTCGGCGCCGGCGTCCACGTCGAGGCCGTCGATCAGGATCGTGGGCGAACCTCTGAAGCCGACTTCGGCGGCCTCCGCGTCCGTCCGGATCTCGCGCCGCTGCACCGGTGTCTCACCGAGCCCGAACTCCACGAGGATCTCCCGCAGCTGCGCGAGCGCGGCGTCGGTGGAGGGACACCCCTCCCACCACAGCAACTCTATCCGGGGCGATCGGCTCATCTCACTGAGCGTAGCCAGCGTGATCTGCCGGTCCTTGGCTCAGCGCGGATCCTCGCGGTCCAGATTCCAGTAGTGGATTATCTGGGAGCGCATGGTGCCCGTCTCGGGGTCGGGCCCGACGGCGAACCGCGCGATCGTCCGCTGCCCGCCCTCGTGATCGCCGTAGATGAGGTCGACGAGCACGCGCGACCCTGACTCGATGGCCCGGCTGATGCCGTTGTGGAACGGGTCCTCGCGGTCGCGAATCGCTCCCTGCCAGTAGCCGGTGTCGCCCGCCGGGATATAGAGATCGAGCTGCTGGCGCCGGAACTCCTCGGGGTCGGGCCGTTCCTGCATCTGGTCGCGGTCCAGCGCCTCGGCCCGCCACCCATGCAGCACGGCCAGGCCCGCGCCCCCGTTGCGCAGGCTGATCACCATGTAGAGCTTGCCGTCGGCGGACTCCACGGCACCCCCGTGGCCGGCGACAGTCAGGTTGTGGTCATCCCCGAACCGCACCCGTATCTCCGGATCGTCCTCGCGTGAGGGGATCAGCACGGGCCGCAGGCCGGTGAGCAGCGACAGCTCCGCCACCCGCGCGGACCGGTTGGCGGACCGGACCGAGCTGAAGGTGGCGACAGCCAGCACCAACGTGCCACCCGCAGTGGCCAGCGAAGAGATAGTCACCCAGTCAGCCATCACGGACCCGCGGCACGTCCGTCCCCCGGCGCTTTTCGTCGGCGCCGGAGAGATCGTCCCGAGCCACTCGCGGCCGTTTGCGGCCGCCCAGTGGCGAAGGGATGATCTTCCGGCGAGCGACTACAGTTTCTCGACGTTGATCGCCTTCGGCCCCTTCGGGCCGGCCTCCTCCTCATAGGAGACCTTGACGCCCTCGGCAAGCGAGCGGTAACCATCGGCGTTGATGCTCGAGTGATGCACGAACAGGTCCCGTTCGCCCTCATCGGGGGTGATGAAGCCGAAGCCCTTCTCGTCGCTGAACCACTTAACCGTTCCGGTTGGCATGTGGAGCGTTCCTCCGAAGCTTGAAGTGCTGCAACCGCGGGATGTTCTTCGAATACCACCGGGGCCTGCACCTGCATGTCGCCGCACTCGGGCGGCCTTACGGGGCGGCACGGTATCACGCACTCCCTGGGGACGGCCGGTCCGGCCGCGCAGGCCCACAACCGGATCACAGGTCATCCTTCCGGACATGGAAGATCCGATGCCCCTGGGCCGACACGCCGCGATTCCGCTGCGCGAGGTGACGCTCCTCACGTCGCGCTCATCCGGTCCCGGTGGTCAACACGCCAACGTCACCGCCTCACGCGTGGAGGCGAACTTCGACGTCGCGGCGTCCAGCGCCCTGACCGACGCGCAGCGCCAGCTGATCACTTCCCGGCTCGGCCCGCGCGTGGTTGCGGTCGCCCAGGACACCCGCAGCCAGACCCGCAATCGCGAGCTGGCACTCCAGCGGCTGCAGAACCGGCTCACCGGCGCGCTGGCCGTGCAGCGCCCGCGGCGACCGACGCGGCCGAGCGCGCGAGCCAAGCAGCGCCGGCTGCAGGCCAAGCGCATCCAGGCCGATCGCAAGCGCAGTCGGCGGGCGCCGCCGGGCGAGGACGACTGAGCGTAGTCTGAGCCGGTGCGGTGGCTCGTTGACGGGATGAACGTAATCGGCACCCGTCCGGACGGCTGGTGGCGCGACCGCGACGCCGCCATGCTGCGCCTCGTCGATCTGCTCGAGCGCTGGGCCGCCAGCGAGAACGAGGACGTGACTGTCGTGTTCGAGCGGAAGCCCTCTCCCCCGATCCGCTCCACGGTGATCGACATTGCGCACGCTCCGAAGCCGCGGGCCAACGCCGCCGACGACGAGATCATCCGCCTGCTGCGCTCCGACGAGCAGCCGTCGGCGGTGAGGGTGGTGACATCCGACCGCTGGCTGGCCGACCGCGCGTGGGCGGTTGGAGCCAGCGTAGAGGGTGCCGACAACTTCAGGACCAGGCTCGAGAGCGGCTAGTGGTCGTTCCCGGTAATACGTTCCGGGTTGGTTGAAGGAGTCATAACTCGCTCGGCGAATCTTGGTGGCAGTGGCCAGCAAGTACCGCATCGAGTTGAGCGACACCGAGTTGGTTGAGCTGC
>JBPCMW010000036.1:0-16527 GCA_051001875.1 Solirubrobacteraceae bacterium
GCGCCTATATCCCGGCCTTCTGCGACATCGTGATCATGCGGGAGGGGAACGCGTCGATGTACCTCGGGTCGCCTCGGATGGCCGAGATGGTGATCGGTGAGAAGGTCTCATTGGAGGAGATGGGCGGCGCCCGGATGCACACCGCCAAGAGTGGCTGCGGCCATGCCCTGGTGCGCAGCGACGAGGAGGGCATCGACTTCGCCAAGCGCTATCTGAGCTACTTCCCGGAGCACTTCGAGCAGGAGCCGCCGCCCGGGCCGCCCGCCCCGGCCCCGGAGGGCCGTTCGCTGCGCGAGCTGATTCCCGAGGACGAGAACAAGCCGTTTGACATGGTGGAGCTGATCGAGCTGCTGGTTGACGAGGACTCCCTGCTCGAGATCCACCAGCGGTGGGCCAAGGAGGTGATCGTCGCCTACGCACGGCTGGAAGGCCGCGCGATCGGCATTGTGGCCAGCCAGCCCAAGTACAAGGGCGGCGTTCTGTTCGTGGACTCGGCGGACAAGTGCGCGCGGTTCATCTTGACCTGCAACGCGTTCAACATTCCGCTGCTGTTCCTGGCCGATGTGCCCGGCTTCATGATCGGCACGCAGGTGGAGCGCGAGGGCATCATCCGTCACGGGGCGAAGATGATCAGCGCCGTTGCCGAGGCCACCGTGCCGAAGCTCTCGGTGATCGTGCGCAAGGCCTACGGCGCCGGCCTGTACGCAATGGCGGGGCCGGCGTTCGATCCCGACTGCTGCCTCGCTCTCCCCAGCGCCTCGATCGCGGTGATGGGACCGCAGGCCGCCGTGAACGCCGTCTACTACAACCAGCTTCAGGCGATCGACGACCCCGAGGAGCGAGCCAAGGAGACCGAGAAGCTGCGCCGGGAGTACGCCGAGGACATCGACATCCTGCACCTCGCCTCGGAGCTCGTCGTCGACGCGGTGATCCAGCCCGAGGACCTGCGGACTGAGCTGGTCCGGCGCTATGCGCTGGCGGTAGGCAAGCAGCGGTTCTGGCCGGCCAAGCGCAACCCGATCACCCCGGCGTAGGCGCCCTACGGCGCCCGAGGTGGGCGTCGACCGCGTCGACCAGCAACAGGCCGAACTCGACCGCTCGGTCGATGCTCGCCGGGTCGACATGGTCGACCGTGTCAGCGCGGGTATGTGATCCCGGAACCAGGCCGTGCGGGTCGAGCATTCCGACGGCGAGCGCGGGAAGCCGCCCGGCGGCGGGGAGGGCGGGCGAGCCGCCACGCGAGCGGACCGGCTGTGCGCCCAGGTGGGGCGCCTCGGAGGCGACGGTCGCGGCGAGACCGCGCAGCGCTCCGAAATAGCGCCGCGGCACGAGCTGGCCGTCGCTGACCCACCACCGTGGCGCCCCCGACGTGCAGGGCGAGATGCCCAGGACGACCGCGCTCGAGGGCGTGAGGTCGCGTTTGCGCGCCCGCAGATAGCGCCGCAGTCCGATCGCGGAGCCCTCGCCGGCACCCTGGAGAACCAGCTCGACGGTCGCATGACCCGGGAGCCCCGCGGACAGGGCCCGGGTTATTCCGACCGCCGCGGCGACGCCGCTGGCGTTGTCGCCCGCCCCGGGGCCGAAGTCGGCGGTGCCGTGCTCGAGCAGCAGGGCCAGGGCGAGCACGAGCATCACGGTGGGAACGAGCTGGGCCAGCCCGATCGCCGTCCCCGTGCTTCCATCCAGGCGTGCCACCGCGATCCCTTCGAGGCAGATCAGCGCAATGGCCAACCAGCCCAGCCATCCCGGAAACAGGCCGTGCGTCAGCTCACGCAGCCGGGCCGCGGCGTTCCGCGGCGGCGCTCGAAACATCAGCCCAACGCGGCCGGCGTCGAGGTAGGAGGTGAGGATCAGACGAACCGGTGAGCCTTTCTGAGCGGGCCCCGGCGTGAAGATGACGTTCTGACTCGCCCGCTCTGGCGTCAGCCGGCGACCGAGTGAATGGCCGGTCGTGGCGTCGGCGATCAGCGACAGCAGCGCGACCAGGATCAGGGCACCCCCCACCCGTGGCGAGCCGACCGAGACAAGACTGCCCGCAAGCCCGAGCAGCACGTGCCAGGAGTGCGCGAGCGCCCAGTTGGGGCGACACCAGAATGTCTCGATCCGGGTTCGCCCGCGCCCGAGCGCCAACTCACCGGCCAGCCACTTGGCCGCGCGGCGCTCGGAGTCGGTGCCGGCTCCGCGCCCGGAGAATGCGGAGAGCCCGGAGAGCGTGGGGAGAGCGGTCATGCCGCGGGCATGATCGCAAGACGTTCGGCGGGCAGCACCCGGTACAACCCAGTCGATGACGATTCCGAACCCGAACGAACTGCTGGAGATCGCCGAGGAGGCGGCCCGGACCGCCGCCGGCGAGCGACGCGCCCGGTTCGGCGAGAACGCAGCGGGCGTGCGGTCCAAGAGCACCCCGACCGATCTCGTCTCGGACGCAGATCTGGCGGCCGAAGCGGCGATTCGTGAGGTGATCGAGCGCCACCGACCCGATGACGCGATCATCGGCGAGGAGGGAGGAGAGACCGGTGCGGGCGAACTGCGGTGGATCGTCGATCCGCTCGACGGCACGGTCAACTACCTGTTCGGCATTCCGCTCTTCGCGGTGAGCATCGCCTGCGAGAACGCTTCGGGAACGCTGGTCGGCGTCGTGCTCGATCCGCTCCGAGACGAGTGCTTCACCGCGACGCGAGGAGGGGCGGCGGAGATGAACGGCCGGCCGATCGCCGCGTCTGGGGGAGAGGAACTGGCGACGGCGATGGTGGCCACCGGTTTCGCCTATGACTCGTCGCTGCGCGAGCGTCAGGCCGCGATCGTCTCCCACGTTTTGCCACGCGTGCGGGACATCCGCCGAGCCGGTGCCGCCGCGCTCGACCTGTGCTGGAGTGCGTGCGGGCGCTACGACGCGTACTACGAGCGGGGACTGCACGAGTGGGATCTGGCGGCGGGAGCGTTGATCGCCCAACGGGCCGGCTTGGTGGTTCGCCGGCTCCCGGGCAGCGACGCCGAGCCCTGGGGAGTCGTGGTAGCGCCGCAGGCGCTGATCGACGAGCTGTACGAGCTGGTCAGCGCCACCGGCGAGTAGCGTTCCTCAGGTCGCCCGAACTAGACTTCGGCCGGCGCGCGGCGGTGGTGGAACGGTAGACACGGTGCCCTCAAAAGGCATTGTCCTTCAGGACGTGTGGGTTCGAATCCCACCCGCCGTATCGGCTGGTGCCGTAGGCCAAGAGCATATATGGCCTGCAACTAGGCTATATCTGGCTGGTCACCTTCTAGTGGCCGACAGGCCAGGTGGAGCTCAGTGCACGAACTTGTCGAAGAGTACACCCCCGGCGTTCGGGTACTGGCCGGAACTCCCGGCGGCGATACATGTGTGAGAGCAGAAGACCCCGTTGATACCGGGTTCGATCACCCTGGAATCGACGAACTTCCCCGTCTTGTTGAGCTTCACGACCATCGAGCGGTTGTGCGGGTAGGCACCTTCGTAGCCGAAGGCGAAGCACCGCATGTCGACCAGACAGCCGATCGGCCCCAGATAGGTTCCGACGATGTGAACATGTTCGATCCTGCCCTTGTCGAACGTCGCGAACACGCCGTCGCTCGCATTTCCGACGCGATGGGCGCCGGTTAGCCGGCAGAGGTCGGCCGAGAAGCACCACAGCCCCGCGACGGCAGTCATCTGGGAGACCCTGGTCAGCAGGGTGAGCTTGTCGTTGCGCAGCGAGAACAACGCACCCGGCCCATTGGCAGAGAGCTTGCCGGCGATGATGCAGTGGTCGCCGAAGCAGGTCAGCGCGCCACCCCCTTCGCCGGCGGTGAACAGATACGGGTAGTTGCGATATTTCGCCCTGCTGTCAGGCCCGAGCACTCTGACGACCTTGCCGTCGACCAGGTGAAGCACGACCGGAGCGATCCCCGTGCCGTTATTCACCTGCGTTCCGGGAACCCAGCACGAGCTCGAGGTGCCACAGGCCAGCGCGTCCAGGTAGTACCTCACCTCATCGGCACTTCCGGGGACGCCGTGGTGGATCTGGACGATGGCTCCCCCTCTGAACGAGGGTCCAGCGCCCACGGCAATGCAGTAGTTCTTCTTCGGGCAGTCGATGTGGGAGAGGTAGGCGGTCCCGGGCACACGGGTGACCTTGCGCGTCACTGCGTTCACGACCAGACCCGGGGGGTTGCTGTCGGTGCCGACGCCGATGCACGGGGACTGGTAGCCGCAGCCGACGTCGTAAAGCAGCGACGTCTGCTTGATGTGGATGACCTCACCGTAGAACCCGGTTGCCCAGGCCGCGCCTGCGACCAGCAGCGCGCACGTGCCAATCGCCACGACCACAATCCGTACGCGCCCTCTCAACCGTGCCCTCATTGCGCAACCCCTCCCGTAGTGTGCACTCGCCCGTAACTATACACCCCCATCAGCGGTGAGGACCACGCATTCCGCTTGCGCGCCGTCCGGAACCTGTCGCGGAAATGGTTCGTGTTACATCGTTGCTCGCCGGCCTGCTCGTCAACGCCATCGCCGGATGGTGGTGGGCCGATCCGCTGGTGGCGCTGGCCATCGGCGGCGTCGCGGTGCGCGAAGCGCGAGAGGCTTGGGTGGCGAGAGCTGCGGCTGCTGCTAGGCGGTAGCCGGCTTGGGCGAGGAGGGAGAGGAGGGCTTGTGCCCGCGTTTACGGGCCTCCTCCTCAGAGACCTCGACTTCGACGTTCCAGCCCTGTGCGAACCCCTGCATCGAGAAGAAGATCAGGAGCACCTGGATCGGGGCGATCAGTAGGGTCACGAGACCGAGGGCATTTGGCCCCAGGCCCTTGCCTCCGAAAATCGTGTGGGCGGCGGCGTAGCCGGGGTGATTGCGGTCGAACCAACTGGTCCCGGCGGCGCCGGTCCCGGCGATCACCGCCAGGATCAGGAGCAGGATGGCGAGCGCTGCCGCGAGTGGCAGCAGACCGCGTTTCCACCGGGCGATGTAGAAGGCGGCCAGCACGTAGAGCAGTACCCAGGCGATGTTGACCGGCTTCAGGCCCTGGAGCTTGCTCCACCCGGCCAGGGTCACGATCAGCATCAGCACGACCGAGACCAGCAACAGCAAGATCACGATCAACTTGGTCGCCTTGCTCGCGGCCTTATCACGGTTCGGATAGATGACCACATGGCCGGGCCGCAGGTTCCGCACGGGAGGCACGTAGCGCACCATACAATCTGACACGGCCGCGTGTAGCAGTTTCGTGGCGGGCGTGGCGGAATTGGTAGACGCGCCGGCTTTAGGTGCCGGTGGGCTTACGCTCGTGGGGGTTCGAGTCCCTCCGCCCGCATCCAGCCATCCAGTGTCCCGGATCTAGGCCTTCAGTCCGATGAAGCTGTCGAGGATCGGACGCTGTCTCTGGGAGGACGGAACGCCACCCTCGCTCGGTACCATCGCTCGCCCGTTGGGGGAGTGAGCTAACGGTTATGCGTACGGTCTCCAAAACCGTGAATCCGGGTTCGAATCCCGGCTCCCCCGTAAGCAGCTCGCCAGCACCGAGTCGCTCTGGGCGCTGCCGCAGCGACCTTCCCGTCATGCAATCCCACACCGTCTACCGCACCTTCCAGACCGAGCAACGTCGCGAGTTCGTTCGCATCACCGAGGACGTGGCCGAGGCCGTGCGCGAGGCCGGGATCAGCGAAGGGATGGCGCTCGTGTGCGCGATGCACATCAACGCGGGCGTGTGGATCAACGATGACGAGCCGGGAATCCAGGCGGACGCGCTCGAGTGGCTCGACAAGCTCGCGCCGCCGAGCTGGCAGCCGCCGGACGGGGACGTGGCGAGGGAACTGCTGCCGAATCACGGCGACTACCGCCACCATCGTGGCGGGGAGGACAACGGCGACGCTCACCTGAAGAACCTGCTCGTCCACCACCAGGTGATCGTGCCGGTCACCGATGGCCAACTTGACCTCGGTCCGTGGCAGCAGGTCTTCTACTGCGAGTTCGACGGTGGCCGGCGCAAGCGGCTGGTCATCAAGGTATTGGGGGAGTAGGGATGGAGCCCTCGCGCGTGTTCACGGACGGGGCCCTCGCGGGGACGGTCGCGCTGGTGACCGGAGGCGGCACGAACCTGGGCAAGGCGGCGGCCACAGAGCTGGCGGCCTGCGGTGCCTCGGTGGTGATCGCGGGACGTCGCACCGATGTGCTGGAACAGGCCGCGGGCCAGATCGGCGAGCGGTGCTCGTGGGCGGCTGGGGACATCCGCGACCGCCGCGAGGCGGAGCAGATCATCCGTGCCGTGCTGGAGCGCCACGGCCGCCTGGACTTCCTGCTCAACAACGCCGGAGGTCAGTACTTCGTGCCCGCGGAGGGGATCAAGACGAAGGGCTGGCGCGCGGTGCTGCGCCTGAACGTCGGCGGCACCCTGAACATGTGCGAGGCCGCCTACGAGCTGGCGATGCGCTCGGCGGGACGCGGGACGATCGTCAACGTGACCGTGTCACCGCATCAGGGGATGCCGGCAATGGCCCACACGGGCGCGGCCCGTGCGGAGGTCGAGGCGCTGACGCGGGAGCTGGCACAGAGCTGGGGCGCCAACGGCATCTCGGTCGCGGCGGTGGCGATCGGCCGGTTTGCCACCGAATCGCTGCGCAAGTACCCCGCCGAGCTGTGGCGACGGGCAGCCCAGACGGTCCCGCTCCAGCGTCTCGGCGAGGTCGAGGAATACGGTTGGCTGGTCGCGCTGCTCGCCTCGGAGCTGGGACGCGCTTTCTCTGGCTCGGTCGTGACGATCGACGGCGCGCTGGACAACTGGATGGGACCGTGGCCGCCGCCCGAGCTGACCCGGGAGGGCGAGGTTCCCACCGAGGATCGCCGGAGCCAGTCCGGGCTCGGAACCGAGGAGCCTCGGAGCTAGTCCGCGCCCCGAGCCCGGGTACCATCCGCGGTGTCCCGCGGGCGAAGTGTTGTGGTTGCACAGAAGCCTTCCAAGCTTCTAGGGCGGGTTCGATTCCCGTCGCCCGCTCCTAACTGGCCGAGGCCAGCACTACTGGCAGCCAAACGCCGACCTCGTGCTCCACTGCGCCGAGATCACTTCTCAGGCTGTGGTTCCCGCGGACGGTGATGACCTCCCGCCCCGGTGCCCGGGGCGGTATGCCGAAGGGGTCACCGGACCCCTGCACGATCAGCACGGGCACCGGCACCGCCTCGAGTTCGCCGAGCCGGTTCGGAATGCTGAGCGCTGAGGGCCGGCGGCTCGGGGGCTGGAACGGAAACGCGAGGCACAGCACACCGCGAGCCGCGAGCATCGCCGCGGTGCGGCAGGCGACCCGGGCGCCGGAGGAGCGGCCGCCGAGGATCAGCGGAAGGTCCCTCAGCTCCCGCTCGCGCAGCCGTTCGACCACGCTGATCCAGGCCACGTCCAGCTGGCGGGCCGGCGCCGGCGAGCGCCGGCCGGCCACACGATAGGGCTGCTCGACCAGTACCACCGCCACCCCGGCCCCCATCGCGGCCCGTTTGGCCGCCACGAGGTCCGGTGCGCTGATTCCTCCCCCGGCCCCGTGTCCGAGGATCAGCGCGCCGCGGGCATCCGGGACCTGCTCGAGGTGCGCCCGCGTCAGTCCGGTTGGCGTCTCATGCTCGACGATCATCGTTGGCGCTGCGCTCAGGCTAGGCGCGTGACGTGGCCTTCGACCACTCCGCCTTGTGCTCGCGCTTTCCGCCGAGTTGATCAGTAGGAGATCTTGGGCGACGGCGATGGTGGGTACGTCCACGATCAGAACCGCTTGCAACCGCGTCCCTAATGGACAGATGAACAAAGGCGCCGCTATGGCGGTGAGGAGTTCGCCTTGTGCTGGCCGACACCGTCGAGGACCTCGCGCGCCCTGGCTTCGGCTGGGCGCTCGTAGCGAACCTGGCCAAATCGTTCACATGTCGCCTATAGGGCTTCACTCTAACCGTCAGGCTGAGGGTGAGGATGGCTTGACAGCGTCAACGAAGAGGAGTCGATGCTGTTGCGCACGATGGAGGAGTCACCGGAGCTAGCGGACCACCTGGCTGGCGTTCCGTTGCGAGGCCGTGCTCGCGTTCTTCGAGAAGGTCGCAGTCGACATCGACCAGAACCGCAGCGCCATCGCGGTCCTGGCCGCGAGCAAGCGTGCGGAGTGCGACGGGCTAAGTGACCAGGCCGTGCGTGAGATGGCGAAGGCGCAGGAGGCGTTGGGGAGCATCGAGGGCGACTACATGGCCGGACGGATCACGGCCGAGCAGTGGGGGCGCCTCGAGGATCGGCTCCGAGGCGAGCTCGCGGCAGCAGAGGCCGAGGTCGAGCAGCACGAGCAACGCGAGGCGACGGTGTCGGCCACGGTCGATGCGTTCGAGGCGGATGCGGCCCTGCTCGAAGCTCTGGCACAGACGAGAAAGCGCGTGGCCGGCGAGATCGTCGAGGGGGGTGACCTAGAGCCGTGGCGTCAGGCGCTCAGGCGGTTGTTCGTGGGCTTCGAGCTGTGCTCACCGACCAAGCCGTTCGGCAGCGGCGTGTTGACCGGCGGAGGGGCGATCTGGACGCCGAATACCGAGGACAGTCCGACCAACCTCGCCAACCTCGCCGAGGGCTACTCGCTGCTGCCAGTCGTCAGATCCGAGGCGCTCGACCGTGATTACGGGGCGTCCGACGAGGGCTTCCCTGCGCCCAGACGAGGTCCATTGCCCCTCAGCGACAATTTCCACTCCCTCTTGGCGGCCTGGTAGTCCGCCAGCGCCTGCGGCGAGTCGACGTCCCCCAGCGTCGGATGCCAGGGCACGAGATCTTGTGCGGCGGCGACGTCGAAGCGCTTGGCGAGTACCGACCCGAGGGACTTGATCTTCATCTCGCCGAAGCCCGGAAGGGCCCCGAGATTGGCGCGGAGCGCCTGCCCGTCCTCGGCGTCGGTCCAGACCCGGGCGGCGAAGCCGTCGTAGCGGTCGCGGACGTAGACGGCGAGGTCGTGGACGCGCTTGGCCATCGCCCCGGGAAAGCGATGGATAGCCGGACGCTCACGGAACACCGGCTCGAGGTCGACCGAGGCGACGGTGTCCGCGTCCAGCGAGCCGATCCGCTGTTGCAGCGCGAGCGGTCCGGAGAATGCCTTCTGGACGGTGACCTGCTGATCGAGCGCAAAGCCGATGAGCAGCGCCATCGGGTCTTGTGCGATCAGTTCGTTGGCCGCGTCGGACTCGGTGAAGAACAGGCGCTCGGGCACGCATGTATGGTGCCACGCCGGTCCAGGCAGCCGGTGCTCAGACGAGCTGGGACGCCGCGGGCGACGGTTCGCCAGCGCGGCGCGCAACCTCCTCGCGCACCACCGGGGCGACCTTGGTGCCGAACAATTCGATCGAGCGCATCACGTCCTGGTGGGCGACGGCGCCGACGCTCATCTGCCCGACGTAGCGCTGGTGGGAGAACAGCTCCTGCTCGAAGAGGATCTTCTCCGCAACCTGCTCGGGCGAGCCGGCGGCCACCGCCCCGCGAGGCGAGCGCAGCGCGTCGTACTCGGGCCGTCCTGACGCTGGCCATCCGCGCTCACGCCCGATGCGATTCATCATCGCCAGGTACGGAGCCGCGAACGCCGCATCGGCCTGCTCCGAGCTCTCGCCAACGAACGCGTGGGTGTTGATCGCCACCTTGAGCTGAGCCGGGTCGTGACCGGCGGCGGCGCCGGATCGTCGGTACAGCTCCACGAGCGGCACAAACCGCTCGGGCTGACCCCCGATGATGGCCACGGTCAAAGGCAGCCCCAGCGTGCCCGCGCGGACGACGGACTGTGGCGTGCCACCGACGGCAACCCAGACCGGGAGCGGGTCCTGAATCGGTCGGGGCCAAACGCCCGCGTCGGCCAGCGGCGCCCGGAGACGACCTGACCACGTCACGCTGGTGGACTCGCGGATCCGTAGCAGCAGCTCGAGCCGCTCGGCGTACAGCTCGTCGTAATCGTCCAGGTCGTATCCGAACAGGGGAAAGGATTCGATGAACGAGCCCCGGCCGGCCATGATCTCTGCCCGGCCGCCGGAGAGCAGGTCAAGCTCGGCGAACTGCTGGAAGACGCGGACCGGGTCGTCCGAGCTGAGCACGGTCACCGCGCTGGAGAGCCGGATGCCCTCGGTCTTCATCGCGATCGCGGCAAGGACGACTGCCGGGGAGGACACGAGAAAGTCGGGTCGATGGTGCTCGCCGATTGCAAACACGTCCAGTCCGAGCTGGTCCGCCAGCTCCGCCTCCTCGATCAGGTCACGCATGCGGTTCTGTGGCGTGACGCCAGAGCTGAGATCGGCAAACGTCGCGAGACCTAGTTCCATTGCCTCAGCGTAGCAGATAGTTGCCTACACAACTAGTTCGGGGAACCTCGGCGGACGGATGCGCCCGTGCGGCGGCGGGTAACACATCGGACACAACGTCCTATTTTCAGGAGGAGCGGCAGCGTTTGCACGAGGTGTTGATCCTGGTCATCAAGGGGCTCGCTGGTGGGAGCCTGGTCCTCGCCTTCGCGTCGGCCGCCGCGACCCTGGCCCTCGGAGCCTGGGCGCTAGTCGCCGCGGCTGTCGCGGTGCCGGTATTGGTATGAACGCGACGCGCGACGAACCGACGATCGGCCAGCGGCTAGAGGAGCACCCGTCTCTGGAGCGCTCGAAATCCGCGAGGCGAGTCCGAAGGAGCTCAGCTACCGGTTCCTGGCCGGGGCCGCGACATCGGTCATCGCCGGGCTGGTGACGCTTGGCCTTGGCGCCCGGGTGGGCGGGATCCTGCTCGCGTTTCCGGCGATCCTTGCGGCGAGCCTGACGTTGATCGAGGAACAGGAGGACAGCGCCGACGCCCGCGAGGATGCCCGCGGTGCGGTCATCGGCGGCTGCGGGCTGATCGCCTTTGCTGTCGTCGCCGCGCTCGCCCTGACCGATTTGGCGCCGGCGCTGGCGCTACTGATGGCGGCAGTTGCCTGGACGATTGTCGTATTGGGCTGTTACGCCGTTTTCTGGTGGAAACCAGCGGGCAGCTCAACCGGATAGAGGTGCGTGCAGCATAGGGTGCATGCCGTTTGGCGCGGATGCGCGGGGGTAGCACGAACCTACGAATCCACTGGGGGCGGAGGAGAGGTTTAAATGCTCGTAACACTGGTCGTTGTTCTGCTGGTACTCGCGCTTGTCGGCGGAATCGCCGTACACCCGCTTCTGTTCCTGCTGGCGCTGCTCGCGCTGCTCGTCTTCTTCAGCGGTCGCGGCCGCTCAGTGGCGTAAGGCGAGGCCCAGCCATGGCAAGCGCAATGAGGCATACGGGTGGCCGGAGCGCTCGCGGCGCCGCGGCGGCCAGTTCGGTGATGCTGGCGATCGCGCGTCTGGTGCGAGTGATCGTTGGGATCATCGTGTTCCTGATCGTGGCGGCAATCGTGCTGCGGGTGCTCGACGCGAATGCGTCGAACGCGATCGTGCGTGATGTGCACGATGCCGCCAAGTGGCTCGTGGGCCCGTTCGACAACCTGTTCACGATCAGCAAGCCGAAACTGTCGATGGCGGTCAATTGGGGTGTTGCTGCCCTGGTGTACCTGCTCGTTGGTAGTTTCATCGCGCGGCTCATCGCTCGCGCGGGAACGCGCGGCGAGCCCGTCGCCTGAACCCATGTCCGGGAGAGTCGCCGGTGTCTGGAAAGGCGCCGGCGGCATCCTGGCGGCTCCGGCGGTCAACCCACCCTTCCTTGACTTAACCCGTAAACGGAGGAGAGTGGGTTCACCGCTATTGGAGTGACCGCGGCCGGACCGGTCGTGGCCACGACTAGAAAGGGGGCACCGTGTCCCCGACTTCCGCCAATCCATCCGCTTCCGGCTCGGTTCGCATATGAAGAGCTGGGATGTGCGAGGCCTCGATGCCGTACCACGCGCTCCGAGGATCCTGTCCTCGAGTCCCGCCGCGCGCGTCGTGGTGCTTCAGCTGCTCGCCGGTCAGGCGCTGCACGATCACGAGGTCCATGAGCGCGCCTGGTTCCTCGTCGTCACTGGCGAGGTCGCGGTGAAGAGCGGCGGTGGCGCGACCGTGGAAGGCGGCCCGGGCACTTTGTTCGAGTTCGCTCCGCAGGAGCGCCGTGAAATCGTTGCGGTATCCGGGGCTCGTCTGCTGCTGATGCTGGCGCCGTGGCCCGGCGAAGGCCACCCCGGGGCGCTGAGCCACACGCAGCGCACTCACGCTCGCGCTCGCGCGGCTGAGCGGGCGGAGCGATCATCGCTCAGGCCCGAAGCAACGTAACGCTGTCTAGCGCCGCCGCGAGCGGTTGTTGAGGTGGTAGGTTCGCCGAAGGGTCTATGAGCACACCGGTCAAGCTGAAGGCGCGCGGCGTTGCCGCATCGCTTGTCGAGCACGTTCCCACCGGGGGTGTCCGGCCGCTGGCGGCGCCGCCGGCGGGCAGTGGGCTGGAGCCGGTGATGGGCGATCCGGGCCTGCCTGTCGTCGGTCACACCCTCGAGTTCCTACACGATGGCCTGCGCCACGCCCGGAGCTACCACGAGCGCTTCGGAACGGTGTTCTGGCTAAACGCGCTCGGTGGGCGCTGGGTTCAGGTGATCGGCCCCGATGGGCTCGAGACGGTGCTCGCAAACCGCGATCGCGCGTTCTCGAACAAGCTCGGTTGGGATCCGCTGATTGGGGCGTTCTTCGACCGCGGCGTGATGCTCATGGACTTTGAGGAGCACCGCCACCACCGGCGGATCATGCAGCAGGCGTTCAAGCACGAGCGGTTGGTCGGGTACCTGGAGAAGATGAACCCGGCCATCGAGCGAGGTATTGCGCGGTGGCGCTCAGGCGCTGGCTTTGAGCTCTACCGTGCGGCCAAGCAATTGACACTTGACATCGCCACCGAGGTATTCGTCGGCACCGAGCACAGCGCGCAAGCGGAGCGATTGAACGCGGCGTTCATCAATGTCGTGGTCGGCGGGCAGGCGATCATTCGCGCCGACGTGCCAGGCGGCAAGTGGCATCGCGGCCTCGAGAGCCGGCGCCTGCTCGCGCAGTACTTCCGCGGTCAACTGCCGGCCAAGCGTGCGAGCCGGGACGACGATCTGTTCAGCGTCCTCTGCCGGGCGCAGACCGAGGACGGCGAGCGGTTCGGCGACGAGGACGTCGTCAACCACATGATCTTCACGATGATGGCCGCCCATGACACGAGCACGATCACGCTCGCGATGATGGGCTACTACCTGGCCCGGCACCCCGAGTGGCAGGACCGTCTGCGGGCAGAGTCCCGGGCGCTGGGCAAAGCCGCGATCGGCTACGAGGACCTGGACGGGCTCCCCTCGATGGACCTCGTGTTCAAGGAGACGCTGCGAATGAACGCGCCGGTGGGCACGCTCGCTCGCCAGGCGATCAAGGACACCGAGATAGACGGGCGCTACATCCCGGACGGCACCAAGCTGATGCTCGGTATCTACTCCACCCAGCGGATGGAGCCGTGGTGGCAGCACCCGGACACGTTCGATCCCGAACGCTTCAGCGACGCTCGCCGAGAAGACGCCAGACACAAGTACGGCTGGGCCCCGTTCGGAGGCGGCGCACACAAATGCATCGGCATGCACTTCGGCTCGATCGAGGTCAAAGCCATCATGCACCAACTGCTGCTGCGCAACTCCTGGCGGGTACCGGTCGGATATGAGCCCGCCCTCGATTACGGAACCGGCCCATTCCCGGGTGACGGTCTCCCGGTCGAGCTACGGCCGCTGTGATCAGGCCAGCACGGCGACAAGCACAGTTGCGCCACCGGGAGGCTGATGCCGTCGATCGGGCGTTCGCAAACGGCCCACCGTTGGTTGGTGGCGATCAGTCGCCCGAGTGGGCGAGGTACGGCTCGATCCAGGTCCGATACGAGCCTACGAAGTCGCGTGCTGCATCCCGTGCAAGCGTCGCGGCGCGATGGACGTCGCCCGCCGGCGTTCGGACATAGCTGTGCTCAATTCTCGTGCGGGCGTTCTGGGCCTGCACCAACCGGCGGCATAGGACTCGACCGATTACGCCCGCGTCGCGCAGAGCTTCAAAGGCCTGCTGCGCCTGCGACCCGCCCCGCTCCGTCGGAGACCTCGGCAGCCGGGCGAGCTTCGCGCCGGCGTCGGCAAGTTCGCCAACGTAGTTCTGGACACGGCCCACGGCACGCTCGACCGCCTGGACGCGGTTGTAGGCATCCATGTCTTCGGTGGTGGTATACGCCGCCTTGAACTGCGGGAGGTCAAAGTCCTCGCCGAACGTAGCCATCGCATTCTCAAGCGCTGCGTACTGCCGCGGTAGATCCTCAAGATGGCGGACGACGGTTAGCCGCCAGCGCCGATCGTCGACCTTCCGCGCTTCGCGATCGGCCATCCTCAGGGGGCCGACACACGGTCAAGCCCCGCGAGAGCGGCGCGCGCTCGCCGAGCGTCAGTCCTGCGACCCTCTCGCCGAAGGCTGGCCTCGTGGCCGCGCAATCGCGACCACAACCCTTCCCGGTCGACTAGCACCCGCCCGTCTGCAATCACGTCGGCGAGGAGCGATGGCTCAGCTCTTGAGTCCTCGAGCCGAACGACATCGACGAGCCGACCTGTGGCGGCGGTCAGTCTGGCGCTGAGCTCGACGATACGGTCCAAGCTTGGATCGCGAAGACCAACGAGCACGTCGAGATCGCTTTCTGACGTGTCGGTACCTCTGGCCGCGGACCCGAACAGCAGCGCGAAGTGGACGTTGTGCTCAGTGCGCAGGGCTGCCCTCAAAGCTGACAGCAGCGCCCATGACCGCCGCGCGTACTGTCGCTCGGACAAGGTCATTTCCAGCGTTCTCGGGCTTGACCTCACGGCGCGCAGACTCCCCTGGGCCACCGCCCGGCGGAGGGTTCTCTCGTGGACCCCTACTTCACGCGCCAAGAGTGCCAGCTCGGTCATGTGTCCATTATAGCCGAATCATATGTCCGTTCGCAGTCACTTGTATGTCCAATCATCACAGTTCCACAATGAGTTGCGGCTGCGGCTGCGGTTGCGGTTGCGGCTGCGGCTGCGGCTGCGGCTGCGGCTGCGGCGACAGACAGAACCTCGGGCGAGCCCGGGAGGTACCGGTGCTCCGAGCCTTCGATGGCTACCCCGGACGCAAGTCGTTACCGACCGAGCGACGGGTGATCGCCGGTGCTGGTGCCCCGCGACCGCGACCTTTGCGCTGACGCCGCTGACGTTCAGGAGCTCTGCGTGAAACACGAAGACGCTGCGGCCTGAGACCATGGATCCGGTTCTGCCAAGTTCCAGTCTACCGGCCCGGGTGAGCGAGATCTGGGAGCGCCAGCTATTGCGCTCGCTCGGAACTTCAGGCCTTGCGGGAAGCTCGCCGAGCTAAACCAGCCGCTCTGATCCGTCGCCCAACCGGCTGACGGCCCGAGTGCCCTTGCTTCCTTCGGCCACGGAGGCAAACGCCTTTCCTGCCGCCTCCAGCGCGCCTTCGATCTCGCGTTCACCGTGCGCCACCGACAAAAACCAGTTGTGACCCGGATGCAGCCACAGACCATTACGCAGGGTCGTCCGGGTGAACAGCCGCAGCCGCTCCTTGGCCGGGTCGCCGGCGAAGGTCATGTAGGGCAGCTGGGGTGGTCCGGTCTGCAGGATCTCGAGCCCGTGGGCGGCCGCGAGCGCGTGGAGGCCTTCTCGCAGACGCTGGCCGGCGGCTCGCATGAGGCTCACCCCGTCTTGCGCACGGAGGACGTTCAGAGTCGCGAGGGCCGCGACCATCGCGACGCTCGAGTACCAGTAGGACCCGGTCACGAAGATGCTCGAGGCTGCGTCCCGGAGCGCGTCTGAGCCGACGACGACAGATAACGGGTAACCGTTGGCGATCGCTTTACCCCACGCGCTGAGGTCGGCGTCGACGCCGAGCTCCTCCCAGCTGCCGCCGAAATTGAGCCGGAAGCCGCCGCGCACCTCGTCGAGGATCAGGGCAGCGCCGAGGCGGTCGCAGAGCGCGCGCAGTCCGCTCGCGAACTCGGGCGTAGCGAGCGCCTGGTCGTGGCCGGCGTCGTGCTTGAACGGCGAAACCATGATTCCGGCAACATCGCCGCCGCAGCGGTCGACGGCAGCCTGCACGGTCGCGAGATCGTTGAAGTCGTAGCGTTCGATCCGCCCGCGGTCCTCCGCAATGGTGCCGTCGAGCCGAGGTGTGCACCACGGCGCGCTGCCGTGATAGGCGCCACGGGCCACGAGGATGTACCGGCGGCCTGTGGCGGCGCGGGCGACCATCGTGCAGATCGTGGTCGCGTCAGTGCCGTTCTTGGCGAACATTGCCCAGTCGGCGTGGCCGATAGTTTCAGTAAGGAGCTCCGCGAGTTCGACCATCGGCCGCCCCGGGCCGTTAAGGCAGTCGCCGAGTGCCTGCTGGTTGGCGACGGCGGCCTCCACGGCGGGGTGATGGTGGCCGAGGACGATCGTGCCCCAGCTGCACATCAGGTCGATGTACGAGTTGCCGTCGACGTCCCACACGCGCCCGCCCTCGCCGCGCTCGTAGAACTGCGGGTAGCCAGCCGGGAGGAGGGCGGTGCTCATGTGGCCGTACAGGCCGTC
>JBPCMW010000037.1:0-11274 GCA_051001875.1 Solirubrobacteraceae bacterium
TCTGGCAACGTTCTGGAAACGTATCGCCAACGGACCATTGCCACAGTCCCCGGCGTGGCTCACCGGGGGGCCACAAACCAACCGGGCCGAGCCGTCATGACCGAGGACCGATGACCCAAGTCACCGAACAGCACAGTCGGATCGCCTTCTGCGAGTGCGGGGCGCAACTCGCAGGAGAGTCCGAGCAGGAGCTGTTCGATGCGGCTCAGCGACACCTCGCCCATCATCACCCCCAGCTCCTTGGGGCACTTGAGCTGGACACGGTGCATCAGATGGCCGAGGACGTCGGGGGGCACTAACAACGCGTAAGGACGGGCGGTGTGCAGACCACCGCCCGTCCCAGGCGTTCCCGTGGGTAGATACGAGGGAGCCCGCGCGAGCCCGGATGGCTCAGCCCGAGCACGGCCCGGTGCTGACCGGCGTGGTCCGTCTTTGCGCGGTCGCGAGCTTGGCCCGCACGAGCGCGTTCGGAACGGCAAACCCTCCGGCGGTGGCGCTATGGGGACCGTTGCTCTCCCCCGTGATGGCGGCGAACACCGTGGCGGCCACGCGACCTGCCGAATCGATCATCGGCCCCCCGGAGTTCCCTGGACGCACGCGGCCACGGAGCGACACGATGCTGCGAACCACGGGGCCGTTCCCGTAGGCATCCTCGGTGCGGACGCGCTGCGTCTGACCGAGCCTGCCGGGCTCGGCGTCGAACGGGCCGTCAAGTGGGTAGCCGAGGATCGCCGCGGCGGAACCCGGCCGCGGGTCGGGCGTGAGGCTGAGCGCCGGGGCTGTCAACCCGGACACGCGCAGGATCGCGATGTCGTCGTGGGGGCTGAACGCGATCGCCTGGGCGTGCAGCGAGGGCGCGTGGGGGCCGGGCGCCACCGTGGTGTCGGTTTCCCCGGCCACCACGTGCGCGTTGGTGACGACGATTCCAGGCGCGGCGACCCACCCGCTCCCCTCGATGCCGAGTCCGCACGCCGTCCCCACGACACGCACGACGCTCGGGCGTGCGGCGCGAACGCCTCGGCTGGCCAGGATCGCCCGCGTCGGCGCCGGGACGTCGGCCGCTGGGCCGCGCACCGACGGCAGGGGATCGAACCGTGCGAGCGCGTTGAGGATCGGCCCCGAGGGCGGCAGCAGCTGGTTCAGGCTGCCCAGGATGGCGGAGCGCTGGAGATCTCGTCGCAGGTTGTTCGAGCCCGCGGACTGCAGGGCCACGGCGCCGACGACCCACGCGATCCCGAGCCCCACACAGGCGGTCAGCGCCGCTCCGAACAGGCCGTCGACCGTGCGCAGGCCCGGCAGCCGCAGGACCGCTCGGGCACGGACTCCCAATCCCTCGAAGCCGCTGGCCAGGACACCGCCGGCCAGCAGCGCTCCGACCAGGCCGAACACCGCCGAGTACTGCGAGTGCGAACCGCTGGGCAGCAGCAGCGGTCCGATCCGCGTACCCAGAAAAGCACCCAGCGCGAATCCCGCCAGCGACAGCGCGCCGACGATGAAGCCCTGCAGATAGCCGTAGAAGGCGAGCAGAACCGTGAAGGCGATGATCACCCAGTCGATCGCTGTCACCTACCGAAGGTTATCTGTGCGCCAGAAGTCCGCTGCATCTTCTACCGTTCCGGATTAGGGTGATGCGCGGAGGTGTAACTGCGGTGGGGAGACGGCCGGGGCTGCGACGCGACGACCGGCGCCGGAAGCTGGTCCGGCGAGCGGCCCCGCTTGGGGCGTTGGCGGTCGTTGCGTTCGTGGCCGGGCTGGTGCTGGCCGGCGGGCCGGGCCGGGCCGAACGTCAGCTCGTGACGCAATACGTAGATTCGTGGACGCGCGGCGACTACGCGCATATGTATTCGCTGCTGGATACCGCGTCGCGCCGGCGCTTGTCACAGGCGCAGTTCGTCCAGGCGCTGGACGCCGCCGCGGCCACGGCCACGCTCGTCTCGATTACCCACGGGAAAGTCGGCTCCCGCTCCGGCGGCAAGATCCCCGTCCGGATGCGCGTGGTCACGCACAGCTTCGGCGCGCTGCCCGAGGTCCTTGAGGTCCCGCTCAGCGGCAGTGGCAGCAGTGCCCGGATCCGGTTCTCGAACTCGCTCGTGTTCCCCGGTCTGCGACCCGGGGAGCACCTGACCCGGCGAGTGTCGCTCGCTCCCCGCGCCGCTCTACTCGCACGTGACGGGACGCCACTCGCCCAAGGACCGACCCGGTCCTCGCCGATCCCGGATGTCGCCGGACAGATCGTCGGCACCCTCGGGCCGATTCCGGCGGCCGACGCGTCGGCCTACCAGGCGCGCGGCTATCCGCCCGACGCCCAGGTGGGACTCAACGGGCTCGAGCACGTCTTTCAGGACTTCCTGGCCGGCGCCCCCGGCGGGAGGCTGCTGGCCGGCCATCGCTCGCTGGCCTCGGTCACCCCGGTGGCCGGGTCGACGGTGACGACGACGATCAGTCCGCCGCTCGAGCGGGCGGCGGTGGCCGCGATGGCAGGAAGGTACGCCGGGATCGCCGCGATGGACCCGCGCACCGGCGGCCTGCTGGCCCTGGCCGGAGTGGCCTTCTCGGCGCTTCAGCCGCCCGGTTCGACAATGAAGATCATCACGGCCACGGGAGCCCTGGAGGCGGGAATCGTGACGCTGACCGACACGTTCCCGATTCAGACCTCCACGACGCTCGAGGGATTCACCCTCCACAACGCCAACGGAGAGGCGTGCGGGGGCACGTTCCTCAATGCGTTCGCCGTATCCTGCAACTCGGTGTTCGCGCCCCTCGGCGCCAAGCTGGGTGCGGCGAAGCTGGTCGACATCGCCCAGCGCTTCGGCTTCAACCAGCCTCCATCGATCTCGGGCGCCGCCGAGCCGACCATCCCGTCCGCCGGGAGCATCGGTGGCGCGCTGGCCGTCGGCTCCTCCGCCATCGGCCAGGGCAAGGTCCAGAGCAGCGCGCTCGAGATGACCGACGTCGCTGCCACGATCGCCATGGGTGGCCGCCGCCCGATCCCGACCCTGGTCATGCACGCCCGCCCGCGTTTCGTCCACGTGGTCAGTCGCCGCATCGCCCACCTTGTCCAGAAGCTGATGATCGCGGTCGTGGAGTTCGGAACCGGCGCCGTGGCCCAAATCCCAGGGGTCGTCGTGGCCGGTAAGACCGGAACGGCCGAGTTGCGCAACACCGCCTCTGGCGCCAGCTCACCCCAGAACACCGACTCGTGGTTCGTCGGCTACGCGCCGGCCGGCCATCCCCGCATAGTCGTCGGCGCGCTGTTCCCCGCCCAGGGAGCCGGCGCCACGACCGCTGCGCCGGCCGTCCACGACGTGATGGTCGCGGCGCTGGCGGGGCACTGAGGCGTTTCGGCCCACCTACGCCTACCGTCCGCGGAAATTCGCCCCGATCACGCTCTGCGCCAGCGTCCCCTGGGTCCAGACCGCCAGCGCTCCCCCACGGGGCGAGGCCGCGATCGTCAGGTCCGTGCCGAATCCCGTGGGCGAGACGACGCTCGGCCGGGAAATCCGAGTGGTCCGGGAGCTCGCCCCGAACACGTAGCCATTGTGAATCCAGCCCACGAGCGCCTTCCCGCCGAGCGTCACCGCGGCGACGGGGTTCTCGGAGGCGTCGATCGCGCCCGGGTGCTGGACGGACCCGAAGCGACCCTTCGCCCGTCGCAGGACGACTCGCGTGGCGCAGTCGCCGTTGGCGTCGCAGGCCTTCCAGGTCAGAGCCTGGTCGCCGCCAGCGTCGGCGGCGAACGCCAGACCGGCCGCCAGCTCACCGTCAGCGGACACCGCCTGCGGCCGGAGCCGTCCCGCGACGTCGGCGAGCTTCACCTGGGCGTGATAACCGCCGCGCCGGTCAAACCAGCTCTCGATCCAGGCGAGTGTCGGCTGGGGCGCCCCCTGCGCGAGGGCGATCTCATCGATCGAGTGACCGGCCGGCACCGTGAGCGCGAGGCGTCGCCGTTTCGGCGCCTGGCTGGCCGAGCCACGAGCAAGGTAGATCGCGCGGGGGCCAGACGATGTCACCTGATCCGTGCGCGCAGTCCACGCGACGACGCTCTGAGCACCCGGGCCGGCGATTGCGTCCAGCGATTGCGGGAACTGGTTCGGCGCGCTGAGACGATGCGCGGCCGTGAACCGGGCGCCCCCCGCTACTGACTGGGCCACCCATACGCCGCGCTCGGTGGCGGCAACCGCGAGAAGCCGGTCGGAGACCTTGACCAGCCGGGCGTCCGTCGCCCCCGCAAGCGCGGAGAACAGCGTCCGGGCGGGACCGAACGAGCCCCCTCGCGCGGGACCGATCGCTCGCACCTGGCTGCAACAGGAGCGTCCGGCTTCGCTGGCTCCCGCCAGGAGCTCGAGGCCCGAGTTCCCGTAGGCGAGGCTCAGGATCTGCTGCTCGCCCGCGACCTGGCGCGTTGCCCCGAACCGGCTGCCCGCTCGGCGCTGCACGACCCGGGCAATCGAGTCAACCGGGCTGTCCTCATCCTGCACGCCATACCCGACCGCGGCCGCCCCGCCGGCCGAGAACGCGATCCGCGCCGGAACGACATCCAGTGGGACCGAGGCGGCCAGCTTGAACGGTCGCGACCATCCCGCGGCGGCCGCTGCGGGCGACGCGCTCGCCAGCAGCCCCAGGATCGCCAGACCCAGGACCCGGCGGGACCGCTGCGTCCTCGATCGCCGCCGATCAGAGATCGAGCGACACCACGGCCGGCTGCGCCTGATCCGAGGAGTTGATCTCCAGCGTCAGCGGGCGGCTGGAGTAGACGCTGACGTCGAGCTTGAACAGCAGCAGGGCGCCCTGGGTGGGACCAAAAGCTGCCGTCGTGTCCGGCGCGGGCTCTGTTCCCAAAGGTTGCAGCGTCTGAGCGGTCCAGGCGTACGGGTTGACGCTCGGATTCACTGCGACGGGAAAGTATTGGTTGCCCTGGGTGTCGGTGATGTCGAATGAGTCGGTGGTGGTCTGGTTGGAATGGGTTTCGTTCTTCGCGTAGAGGAACACAGCGAACCATTCCTGATCGGGCTTCGGCGGTGGGCTGTCGACGCCGTTCAAATACTGGCGATCCTCGCTGTTGTACGGATTCAACTGCCGCGAGACCTGGACCTGGTAGCTCACCGCCCCAGCGTCCACGTAGACGCCTTCGTTGTCGGCGACCGTGGGATGGCTGACCTTGTCTCCGCAGGCGGCGAGGCCGAGTGCGAGCGTCAGCGCCCCGGCAAGGAGCGAAGCAAGGCGACGGAGGCGGGCAACAGATCTGAGAACTCTCACGACGGGCGGGGAGTTTATCCAGCCCGGCGTCAGCCGGCGGCGACAGACGTCCGCCGGCCTCGCCCGCGGTCTTCCTCGAGAATGGTTCGCAGCCGCCGCATCGCCCGCGCCGCCTGGCGGCGACTCCACATACGTCCGCCCAGCGCCTCGAGCATCCGGTCGGAGAGCAGCGGCGGCTCGGTCTCGAGCGTGTACTCGACCCGCGTGGTGCCCGAGGGACCGGGCGAGAGCGTGTAGGTGCTCACCATCCGCACGCGATTGAACTTGCCGCCGCACCCGCGCTCCACGATCCGGAACGGCGGCTGCAGTTCAGCGAACGTCATGTCAGCCCACGAGAAACGGCTGAGCGGAGCCTTGATCCGGAACCGCGCCCCGGCCCCCGAGCCGTAGGAGTCCACCCGCGTCAGGTGCCAGTCGACCAGGTAGTGGTCGGTGAACTCGGCATGATTGGCGATGTCCGCGAGGTATTCGAACACCAGCTCCCGAGGCTTGGCGATCGTGGTCGAGACGGTGAACGGGTTCACGGCGGAAGGATTCTATGCCTGCCCCACCGTCGGACCCCTTGAGGCCGGCCGTCAGGCCGCTGTGCGCTGATCGGTGATGCGCATCGTGTGCCCGAACTCCGGGCCGTGCACGATCCGCGACGCCGCGGGGGTCTCGCCCTCCGCCTCGCGGCAGAGCTCACAGAGCATCCCGCCAGCCGCGTAGGTGTAGACCCGCTCGCCGATCAACGGCGTCCGCTGGCAATGCCGGCAACGCTCGCTTCCCGCGGCCATGTCATCGAGACCGCGCCGCAACAGCGCAAGCTCTAGATCCGGCATGTCTCGCAGAGGACCGCGCATAGGGCGAGGTTCGTCGCCCTCCAGACGGTTCCTTCCCGGCCGCTTCCCCTGGGCGCCGGCGCCCGCGCGAAGTTTGAACGAAACACAAACAGGGGAATATCAGGGTGTCGCATCGCACCATCAATCGGTGCAAAACGATGTTCAAATCTTTACTTGGACTTTGACGCATCGGCTATGCTGTGGCGGTCGGGTTGGCCAGCTCGGCGAGTCGAGTCTGCAGCCCGTAACGAGGAGGAGTGCCCCAATGAAAGCTTGGACGTCGGGCAACGTTGCGGGGACCGGAACGTTTCGATGCACCGAGTGTGAGTATCCGGTGTCGCTCGATGCTGTGGACGAGCTCCCCACCTGTCCCAGCTGCGGCGGTACGGAGTTCGTCAGAGCCTCGCTGTTCACCACCGCTCAGGCAAGCGTGGTCGAGATCGCCGCCGAGTCGGAGGATCATCTATGGCTCGAGGAGGCCCGCGACGAGCTGACCGACCCCGGGCAGTACCTCGCCTATCGCACGCCGGATAGCGAGATCGTCACCTTCGCTCTGCAGCGGGAGTGGACGCGGATTGGCCGGAGCCTCGCGGCGGATATCCGCTTCGACGATCCGACCGTGTCCCGCCGGCACGCGCTGATCGTGCGCCAGCCGGACGGCCTGCGCGTGCTGGACGATCGCAGCCTGAACGGCGTGTTCGTCAACGGCGAGCGCGTCGAGTGGAGCACGCTGGCCGACCACGACGAGATCGTCATCGGCCGCCACCACCTGCATTTCGTCGACATCCCGATGATCTCCGGGATGCGGTTCGGCGACTCCGAGGAGCGCGGCACGCGCTCCGTCACGACCTAGCCGGCACTCGCCGGAGCCTCCCGCAGGCGACGCTGAGCCTGATGCGCGCGACCGCCAAGCCTCCGAGCTGATCCCTCTATAGTGGCGGCGCGATGGCCACGATCGCGGTCCTGTCCCAGAAAGGTGGCACCGGCAAGACAACCGCCGTCCGGACACTGACCGACATCATGCGGCGGGTCGGGCTGCGGGTCCTGGCGGTGGATCTCGATCCCCAGGGCAACCTATCGGATTACCTCGATGTCGATCCGGACGCCTCGCCCACCGTCGGGGATGTGCTGGCCGGGCGATCCAAGCCCAAGGCCGCGATTCACGACGGCATCATGCCGGCCAACCTCGGCTTGGCCGAAGCGGAGCTGATGCTGGGTGGCAAGATGGGCCGCGAGCTCACGCTCAAGAAGGCGCTGCGCGAGGTCAAGGACGATTACGACGTCGTCATGATCGACTGCCCCCCGGCGCTCGGTCTGCTGACGGTGAATGCGCTGGTCGCCGCCGACTATGCCCTCCTCTCGGCCGAAGCCCAGTACTTCGCGCTCCAAGGAGTCGAGCAGGCGCTGGAGGTGATCGAGCTGGCCAAGGACAGCCTCAATTCGAATCTGGAATGGCTCGGCGTCGTGCTGAACATCGCTGACATGCGCACCCGCCATTCCCGCGAGGCATTTGATTCGCTGCGCGAGCATTTCGGCGAGAAGCTGTTCGATGCCACCATCCGCCCCTCGATCGCCTACGCCGAATCCGCCGAGCGGGCGCTGTCGATCGTCGACTATCGCCCGGACCTCGCGGTCGACTACCTGAACGTCACCGACGAGCTGCTGCGCCGGCTCGGGCTCGAGCCCGCGCGGGCCGAGCTGGCCAAGCTGGTCAGCTCGCAGGCGACCGTATAGGCGAGAGACTCGCCCTGGCAGGCGCGGTCCGGAAGTCTCTCCGGGCGACCTAGCGTTTGTCCGCGGCGCGAGCGATCATTCGGCCGATGGAGCTTGGATCAGAGCGAGCGAAAGCGGAGTAGCTGCTGATGGCGGTGCTGTCGGGCTCTGAGGTGCATGTCGGCGCAGTCCGCGGTCGTTACTTTCGCGAGAACTTCGCACAGGGTGGGATCGACCTCTCACAAATCGTGCCTGAGCTGGTGACCAACGCCGACGCGGCGATCGCCACCGGAGCCCGCGGGCGCGGGCGGATCGAGCTTGCCTTCGGCTCACCCGCCCCCGGCTTTCTACGGCGTTGGGCCGTGCAGATGCACGCTCTGCGGGTGCCGGCGCTGACCCGCTGGAGCTTTGAGGTCCGCTGCGGCGATGATGGCGTCGGCGTGAACGCCGTCGCGGTCGATCGGCGCCTCGGGGCGCTGGGGGAGCTGCCCGAGCACAACGGTGCGCAGCGCGGCCTGTTCGGTCGCGGCCTGCGGGATGTGTGGCTGGCGCAGGGGGCGGGACGGATCGAGGGCGTCCGCGACGGGCGAATGGTCGAATCGTGGTTCTTCCCCGCGCGCGGCGATGACCCCTACGCTTACCTGCACGTCCGCGACGAGCCCGCTGCCGGAAGGCCGGCGGGCAGCGTGGTCACCGTTCCGCTCGCCTCAGAGCGCCTGCCCGCCGACGGACGCCTGCGCACCCTGGTCTCGCAGCTGGTGCAGCTGCGCCCGGTGCTCGAGGATCCCACACGCGAGCTGTGGCTCGAGCTGCCTTCCGGTCAGCTCGAGTTGGTGCGCTTCCCCTCCCCCGAGCCGGACGAGACGCGCCCGGTGCTGTTCGATCAAGATGTCGAGGTATCCGAGGAGATCACCGCGCGCGTGACGGTCCGACGCTCGGCGAGCCCGCTGTCGCCCGGGACCTCGCGCGCAACCCGTCTCGGGGGCTTGGTCGTGCGCTCCGGCCGCGCCGCGCACGAGTCTACGCTCGGCTCACACGAGGGGCATCCCGGCGCCCGACATCTGTATGGAGAGGTTCGCTGCGATGCGCTCGAGCAGTTGCAGCGCCAGGCGCTCGAGCGTCCCCGGCCGCAGCTGGTGGTGAAGGTCGACCGCTCCGGGCTCAACGACAACCACCCCGTCGTCAAAGCCCTCTATCAGGCTGTCGACCGGGTGCTCAGACCGATCCTCGCCGAGGAGGAGAAGCGCGCCGGCGCGCACCTGATCCGCTCCGGACAGGCGCTCAAAGCGCGAGACCAGGTCGGCCTGCGCGCGCTCAACGATGCGCTCAAGACCGCATTTGACACGCCCGGCAAAGCCGCTTTCGCTCCGGGCGATCAGCCCGCTACCAAACCGCCAGCGGTCGGCCAGGAGTCGCTCGAGCGCCAGCACGGCGAGTCCCACGAACCCGACGAGCGCCAGCCCAACGTGTCCGCGCCGGTCGCGCCACTGCGTTTCAAGCAGGCGCTCGTGCGCCTGCACCCCGGCGAGCGCCGCGGCGTCAGCCTGCTGATCGATCCAGGGCGAATCGCGCCCGGCACCTCGGTCAACGTTGCTGTGGACCCCGGTCTCGCCATCAACCGCACGGCAGACACCGTCCCCGAGCCGGGCAGAGCCGGGTGGTCACGGATCGACTCAAGCCTCCGCGCTCGCGTCAGCTGCGAGCCCGGCAGCCGGCTGGCGGTGCTCGCCGAAGCCGGCGGGCAGCTCGCCGAGCTCGTCGTCCTGATCGTCCGCCACCACGCCTCCGGATGGGTGCGAGAGATCGCCCGCAAAGACGAAGACTCGCTGATCGAAGCGAGCTTCGACCCCGAATCCGGGGTCGTCACCGTCTACGAGGGTCGCAAAGAGTTCAAGGCGCTCGAACGAGCGGCCCGCCGCTCAGGCCTCTCGCGAGGCCGCGTGCGGGAGTACTTCCCATACCGGATGCTCGAAGTCGAAGTCGCCGCCAACGCCGTCTACAGCTGGGCCGCACAACAGATCCTCGCCCGTCGCCTGCAAGAAGAACGTCCCGGCGACCCGACCGAATACGCTGCGAGCGTCCACCACGAAACCCAAGCACTGCGCTACCGCGCCCACGAGAAACTGATGCGCGCGTTCCTCGACGAAGAAGTATTCGACGGACACGTCCACCTCGGCCGCTAGCGCGGGTCGGTGCGGTAGGCGATCGAGCGGTGGCGGATCGCCGTGACGCGAACGGTTCGCTCGCGATCGGTGAGTTGGTAGATGATCCGGTAGCTGCCGACGTGCAGCGAGCGCAGCCCACGAAGCCGGCCGCGCAGCTCGCGTCCGACGTAGACGTCGCGCTCGAGCAGGCCAAGGGCGTTCTCGACGGCGTCGATGTGCGGCCAGGCGAGGCTGAGCAGCTCGGCTCGCGCGTGGCGCGCGAGGACCACTCGCGCCACGGTTCAGCGGGTCGATCGCCGCTCGGCGAGCTCTGAGCGAAGCTCCTCGAGCGTGACGCTCTCGCCCCGCGAGAGCTCGGCTAGGCCAGCCTCGATCGCCGCAAGCGCGACGGGGTCTGAGAGGATCTCCGCGGTCTCCTCGAGCGCCTCGTATTCGTCGATCGGGACGAGCACGGCCGCGGGCTTACCGTTGCGGGTGACGAGCACATGGTCGCGGCGGTCGGCGACGTCACCGAGCAGCTGGCTTAGGTTGCTGCGCAACTCGCGTACGGGCACGGTCTTCGCCACGGACAAAGCGTACATCATTGCGTACACAGAGTACACGCATCCCGTCTGTTAGAGGCCGCGGACGTCCGCGCCCTGGGATTCGAACGGGGCACGCATCAGCTTCGCCCAGCCCTCGGTCTCGCGGCCCAGGCGGTCCATTACCGCGCCAGTCTGCTCGAAGTGCGACCAGACGAGCACGGCCGGCCCGGCTCCGGAGATCGTCGCCCCCAGCGCCCCGAACTCCGGAGCTCGCTCGACCAGCTCTGCCGAGCGCGGGTAGAGGTGCGCCCGGTAGGGCTCGTGGAGCCGATCGCGCAGCCCGCTGGCGATCAGCTCCCAGTCCGAGGTGGCGAGGCCGAGCATCAGCTTCGCGGCTTGGGCGACGTTGAACACCGCGTCGCCGAGGGGCACCTGCTCTGGAAGCGCCGCTCGCGCATCCGCGGTCCGCACGGACTGGAATGGGAGGACGAGCACCGCCTCGAGTCCCAGCGGAACCTCGAGGCGGTGGACCTCCTGGCCGTCGCACACCACGAGGCCGCCTTCGATCGCCGCCGCGACGTTGTCGGGATGGCCTTCGAGCTCGACGGCGAGAGCGAACACGTCCGCGTCGAGCTCGAACATGTGGTCGGCCGCGAGCAGGCCGGCCACGATCGCCGCAGCGCTGGAACCCAGCCCCCCGGTCAGGGGGATCTTCGATCGGATCTCGAACCGGAACGCGTCGGCGGGATGCAGCCGCTCGAACGCCCGCACCACCAGGTTCTCTCGATCATGGGG
>JBPCMW010000038.1:0-20454 GCA_051001875.1 Solirubrobacteraceae bacterium
GCCGACTGGTCCGGCGTAGGCCCGGACTGCGACGGGGCCGACGCCGGCAGCCCCAGTGCGTCGGCGCTGGCCAGCGGCGGCATCGTCGGACGGGAGCCGGAGCTCGCGGCGCTGCTGGTGCCGGTACCTGCCGTGTTCGCTGGCTGGGACCTCGCGGAGGCTTTGCTCGCCGGCGTGATCGTCGAGACGAGCGCGGCGAACGCCGCCGTAAGCACTGCCGCGCCGCCCGCCACCCAGCGCCGGGTGCGGGAGAGCCTCCACAGAGCGGCGTCACGATCGCGCGCGGCACGTACCTTCGCGGGGCCTCTGGGAACGCGTGGTTGGGAGTCGGGCATGTTCAACACTATTCGCCAACTGCATCAGCTCTCACTAAGAGCAGCATGAGAATTCCCCCATCGGCCGAGGGGCTTACGCCACCGGCAGCTCGACGGTGAACCTCGACCCCTCGACGGTCACCCGACCGCCGTGGCGCTGCACGATCGCTGCAACGATCGATAGCCCGAGCCCCGAGCCGGGGCGCCCAGAGGTGTCGGTGCCCCTCCAGAACCGCTCGAACAGCCGCTCGCGCTCAGCCGGGTCGGGGCCCGGTCCCTCGTCGCGCACGGTCAGGCGGGCGTGCCCGTCAGCCCGTCGCAGATCGACCTGCACGGTTCCTTCCTCAGGCCCATGGGTCAGCGCGTTGTCGATCAGGTTACCCACGACCCGGCGCAGCGCGTCCTCCTCTCCGCTCACCAGCGATGGCGCCAGTTCACGGAGCTCGATCCGTTTCGTGACGCCGTTCATCTCCTCGACCACCTCACGCACGATCCGGTCCAGCTGCACCGGTGCGGGGCTCGGAGTGCCGGCCCCCTCGCGCTCCAGGACCAGCAGGTCGTCGACCAGCCGGGCCAGCCTGACGGCGTCGCGCTGGAGGTCGCTCAGCAGCTCGTCGTCGACGCCGTGCCGCGCTGCGTACTCGACGTTGCCGAGCAGGGTGGTGACCGGCGTGCGCAGCTCATGCGAGGCGTCGGCCAGGAAGCGGCGCTCGCTCGCGCTGGAGCGCTCGAGCGAATCCAGCATGCGATTCAGCACGCCGGTTAGCTGCCCGATCTCCTGCGCTGGGCGCACCCCCTCGTCCGCCGGCAACCTCCGCGCCGGATTCCCGGTCCGCTCGATTTCCTCCGCCGCCCCGGCGAGTCTGCGCAACGGCCGCAGCCCGCGCCGGATCAGCGCCCCGGCGCCCAGCGCGGCCAGCAGCGCCACGACCGCCCCGACCACAGCCAGGACGACCCCCAGCTGGTGGGTTGTGGCGGCGATATCGGTCGTGTCGGAGGCGACCAGCACCGCGCCGCCGGCCGCGGGGCCGCCCAACCCCTGCGCGACCGGTGCGGCGTAGAGCCGGAACCGGCGTCCGCCCAGCTGCACGTCCTCGAACCCAGTCCGCCCAGCCACCCGGGCGGCGCGAGCCAGCGCGTCCTGGGGCAGCAGCCTCGCCCCCAGCGTCAACGAACGCGCGAGGATCCTGTCCCGGCCGTCAATCACCTCGACGGCGATCTGGCGCCCCGACACCGGGGATTCGAGGGCTCCGGGGTCCGTCAGCACCGCCGGTGCCGAGACCGCCAGCTGCGCCACCTCCTGCGCGCGCTCACGCAATGCGGTGTCGAGCGAGCTGCGCAGCTGATGACCAACGAGCGCGATCGTGGCTCCCGTGAACAGCGCCACGGCCAGCAGGATCGATCCGCCGGAGGCGATGGCCAGGCGGGCGCGCAGGGTCTTCGGGCGAGCGGAAGACCTGAGGCTCACGCGCGCAGCGCGAACCCGCTGCCGCGGACGGTCCTGATCAGCTTCGGCTCCCCGAGCTTGCGCCGCAGCCGTGTGATGTAGCGGTCGACGACGTTCGGCTCGGCGCCGCTATCCCAGATCTCGTCGATCGCTCGCTCACGGGTGACGAGCCGGCCCGGGTCACGCAGCAGCAGCTCCAGGAGCGCGGCCTCCCGGCCGGTCAGCTCCACCGCGCGGCCGGCCCGGACGGCCCGGCGCGCCGCCAGGTCGAGTGTCAGATCGGCGTAGGAGAGCAGCGGGCGAGGATCGGCGCGCCGTCGCGTCAACGCCCGGATCCGCGCGATCAGCTCCTGCACCGCGAACGGCTTGACGAGATAGTCGTCGGCCCCCGCCTCAAGTCCGGCGACTCTGTCGGGCACGGCGTCACGCGCGGTCAGCATCAGGATCGGCGTCGGCAGTCCCTTCCCGCGCAGGCGACGGCAGACGGCGAGGCCGTCGAGCGCGGGCATCGCGACGTCGAGCACGATCACATCGGGGGCGGAACGTTCGGCCGCCACCAGGGCCGCCCCACCATCGATGGCCAGCGTGACGTCGAATCCCTCTGCCGTCAGCGTCCGCTCGAGCATCCGCCGCAGCGGAGGATCATCGTCGACGACCAGCACCCGTTCGCCGGCCGCCGGCGATCCGTCCGCGCGGGAGCGCCCGTCAGCCACCAGCCACGTCGCGGCGCAGGAACACCAGGTAGGCGGCGATCAGCGCCGGTACTCCGTACAGCGAGCAGACCCAGGCCGCGCGGACGATCGGAGTCCAGTCGACCGGCGAGCGCAGGAGCCCCTGCCAGGCGTTGAACTGCGTGCTGAGAAGGTACGGCTGAAGCCCGGACAGTCCCGGAAGAATGCCGATCAGTTGGATTATCAGCGAGAACATCAACGTTCCGACGACCGCCGCCGCGCTGTTGCGCGTCACCACGGAAAGCAGCAGTCCGATGCAGACAATCGCCGCGATCGGGATCAGGTAGACGAGGAGGCTGGCGTACACGAGCTCAAGGCCCTTGGGCGCCGAAACGATCGTTCCCGACAGGCTCTGCAGCGGGTTGAACCCGGACACGATGCTGCCGGCCACCACCCCGACGGTTCCGCTGAGGAAGATGGCCAAGACGGCGTAGGTGGACGCTGCCATCACCTTGCCGGAGAAGATCTGACCGCGGTCGAGCGACCGGGTGAAGATCGTCTTCAGCGTCCCGTTGTGATCCTCCGAGGCGACGATGTCGCCCGCCACCAGCGCCGTGATCAGGGGAAACATCCAGATCGCGCCGAACAGCAGGATGACCAGCGGGATGGCCAGGCCGCTCTTGTGGATGTAGCTGCCGAAGGGGACGTCGTTGGGGCCGCCGCCGCGAAGCTGCGTTGCGACCACGAACAGGATTGGGACCAGGGCGGCCGCACCGAGCCCGAGGTAGGTGCGCTTCTGGTAGCGGAGCTTGGCCAACTCCCAGCGGTACACGGTGGCGACGCCGGGCATCAGTGCGCCTCCACGGGCTGGGGCACCGGCGGTGCCACGGCTCCGAGCTCAGCGCCGGGTCCTTCGGTGAGCGAGAAGAACAGGTCCTCGAGCGTCACCGTCTGCGGCGCCAGCTCGCGGATCAGGGCGCCCGCCTCGACCAGTGCCTGGGACAGCGAGGCCACCGCCGTCTCGTTGCCGGTGAAGGTGATCCGATCGCCGACCGTGAGCACGTCGGCCAGCCCCGGCTGGGCCCGGACGACCGCCACTGCACGCGCGTCATCGGTCGTCGAGAGCCGGTAGCTCGTGCCCGCGCCGCGCTTGAGCTCGGAGATCATGCCCTCGTAGACGATGCTGCCCGCGCGGACGATGGCCACCCGGTTGCAGAGCTCCTCGACCTCGGTCAGGAGATGGCTGGAGAGCATCACGGTGATCCCCTCGTCGGCGAGACGGCGAATCAGCAGCCGCATGTCCCGCATGCCACCGGGGTCCAGGCCGGTCGCCGGCTCGTCCAGCAGCAGCAGCTTCGGATCGCGCAGCAGCGCCGCCGCCAGCCCGAGGCGCTGGCGCATACCGTGTGAGTACCCGCCGACCCGATCGCCTGCGCGCTTGGTCAGCTCGACCGTGGCCAGCGCGGAGTCGATGCGTTCCGCCGCGCCGCCGCCGTCGAAGGCGGCGAGCAGCTCGAGGTTGCGCATCCCGCTGAGATACGGATAGAACGCCGGTGCCTCGACGAACCCCGCGACGCCCTCGAGCGCCCGCACGCCCTCCATCGGATCACGGCCGAATAACCGGACGTACCCCTCGGTGGGGGTGATCAGGCCGAGCATCATCCGCAGCGACGTCGTCTTGCCGGCCCCGTTCGGGCCGAGGTACCCATAGACATCGCCGACGTTGACCGTGAGGTCGACGCCGGCGACGGCCGTCAGCTCTCCGTAGCGCTTGACGAGGCCCCGAACCTCGATCGGCGGGGCCTCGCCTGAGTGTGCGGGCGCTTCTGTCATAGGGCGCGGGCCGCGGCGTCGGCTGCCGCAGCGGGAACCGAGCCGACGACCGTGTAGGCGACTGCACCGCGCGTGAAGCGGACCATCGTCCCCAGCGCGGTGTCTAGCTCCGTTCCCGTCGCGCCGTTGATCGACACGCTCGGAAGGTTGAGCCCGCGCTGCTCGCCCCTCGGCTTTGGGCTCGCGGTGTTGGCATCACCCTTCTGCTCGATCACGGCGATCCCTCCGAGGTTCTGCCCGTAGGTCACGAGCGCCGCGGGGTGCCCGGCCCAGTCGAGCAGCGTCACCGACTGGCGAGGCAGGCCGACGAGCTTGCTCGGAGCGACCAGCGTGAACGGAACGCGCTTGGCCACCGCCGCCGCGCCGTGGACTCTGGCGTGCTGGTCAGTCTTTCCGGTCTTCTTGTCGGCCGCAGAGGCTGAGCCGCTCGGCGTCGAGACCTTGACGACCTTGGACCCGCTGGGGGGCGCGACCGCGAACACCGACGGCGACACGGCGCCATAGGTGATGTTGGTCGCCTTCAGCTCCAGCACCGGTGCGGCCTGATTCTGCGCATAGACGGCGAAGCGCAGCGGCACGCCCGTGGCAGCATCCCAAGCGAGCTCGCCCGCACCGAGCAGTCCACCGGCATGCTTGGGCCAAACGCGCACGGTGTAGGCGGCCTGACCGGCGACGTCCGAAGGGTTGGCGCCGGACAAGTTCACCTGCTTGGTCAGCTTGGCCAGATCGGTCTGAATCTCATGCACGGTGGGCAGCTTGTCCGGCTTGCCGGACGCGGGATCCTTGGCCTTGCCCGTACCCGCCCCCTTGGGCAGGGTGCCCTGATAGACGGTCTTAGAGGCCGGCTCATAGACCCAGAAGGAGCCGTTGTTCACGACCACCTGTGCGTCGCCGTTATCCGATTGCAGTTCGAGTCGGAGACGATGGTCGCTGGAAAGCCAGATCCGCCCGGTCGCTCCGCTAAGCAGCGGCGAGGAGCCCTGCAGGTTCGAGGCGTCGATCAGGTGGTTGGTGAAGGTGACGTCGGCGCTGATGCCGCTGATGCTCTTGGCCCCCAGGGCGTCGTGCAGCGCCCGGGCGAGCGGCTTCTTAGCCGGAACTGGTCCGGAGCCCGAGGCGGCAACGGCGATCGCGGTGCCGGCGGCGGCTGCGACCACCAGTCCGGCGATGCTGGCCAGCAGGCGCTGGGTGGAGACTGTGCGCAGGAATTTCATGAACATCCGCCTTTCTCGTGACAAAGGCCAAGATAGGCGAGAAGCCTGAAATTACTTTGACAGATGGCCTGGCTCGGGCTCAGAGGGCTCAGGCGCCGGGGTAGCGCTCGCGCAGTTCCCGCTTCAGCACCTTGCCGGTCGGGTTGCGCGGGAGCTCGTCGATGAAGTGGACGTCGCGCGGGACCTTGTAGCGGGCGAGGTTGTCCTTGACGAACTCTCGCACCTCGTCCTCGGTCAACGACGCGCCGGGCTTGATCACGACGAAGGCGGCCAGGCGCTTGCCGAAGCCGGGGTCCTCGACGCCGATCACCGACGCCTCCTCAACCGCCTGGTGGGTGATCAGCAGCCCCTCCACCTCTCCCGGAAACAGACTCTCGCCGCCGGACACGATCATTTCGTCGTCGCGGCCGTCGATGAACAGACGATCGCCGGCGTCGAAGTGACCGACGTCACCGGTGCTCATCAGCCCGTCGATCACCTCCTTGTTGCCGCCGCCGGTGTAGCCGTCGAACTGGAAGCTGTTGCCGACGAAGATCCTGCCCACCTGCCCCACGCCCGACACCGGCCTTCCGTCGCCGTCGAACAGCCTGACGATCGCGCCGAACGGCACGCGCCCGGCGGTCCCGGGTGCCGCCCGCAGATCCTCGGGCGTGGCGAACGTGGCATAGGCCACCTCGGTGGAGCCGTAGAAGTTGTAGAGCTTGTCCCCGATCGTCCGCTGGGCGCGGCGGACGAGCTCCGCCTCGAGCTGGGCACCGGAGCAGAACACGATCCGGAGCGAGCTCGTGTCGTGGCCCGGCTCCTGCTCGAGCACGCTCACGATCCGTTGCAGCATCACCGGGACGACCACGAGCGCGGTGGGGCGCTCGCGCTCGATCGCCTCCAGGACGGCGGTCGGGTGAAAGCGCCGCTGCACGATCGTCGTGCAACCGAGGATCACCGACAGCACCATCTGGGTGAACCCGAGCCCGTGGAACATTGGCGCGGCCACGTACGTCGACTCCCGGGAGCGGTACGGCACCTTTGACAGCAGGGCGCCGATCGGGGCGAGTGAACGGCCCTGGTGGCGTGGCGCACCCTTCGGGGTTCCGGTCGTGCCGCTGGTCAGCAGCACCACGGCCGCAGGTTGGGCCGGGGGTGGCGGCTTCATGTCCGCATGCGCGGCGATCAGCGCCTCGAGCGAGTCCTCCGGCGGGTCGCCATCGGTCCAGCCCAGCAGGCGCCCATGGCGGGTCTGGAGCGGGGCCACGAGTTCGTCGTACTCCTCGTCGTGAACCAGCAGCGAGATGTTCTCTCGCTCGCAGACATCGCGCAACTGGGGTCCGGCGAAGTCGGTGTTCAGGTACAGGATCCGGGCCCCGAGCTTCGATCCCGCGAACGTGATGTCGAGAAAGCCGCGGTGGTTGCGGCACAGAATCCCGATGCCATCGCCCTCGACCAGCCCCCGGGCTCGCAGCCCGCAGGCCAGCCCATCCGAGCGGACATTCAGCTCGGAAAAGGTCAGCGATCCGAGTTCGTCGATCAGCCCCACCTGATCGCCGTGGCGAATCGCCGCGATGGCCACCGCTCCGCCCAGCTGCCCGAGCCGGTCGATTGCCCGGAAGACCGCCAGCGCGCGTCGTGGCGGGTCGGCCCCGATCATGCCGGCGCGCCAAGCGTGCACCGCGGCAATCGATTCGATAACCCCGCGCCGGCCCAGCTCAGCCGGTTTCTGCAGCACTGAAGGGAGGTCGGCCATCCGCGCAATGTACCCGTAGGTCGCTACCGTCCGGCTGCATGTGTCGCCTGTTCGGGATGAGCGGAGGGCCCAATCAGGTCCGGGCCACGTTCTGGCTGCTGGAAGCCCCCGACTCGCTCGCCCAGCAGAGCCGCCGCGAACCCGATGGCACCGGCCTCGGCACCTTCGACGCGGCGGGCCGTCCCGTCGTCTCCAAGCAGCCGCTCGCCGCCTACCAGGATCAGGCGTTTGCTCACGCGGCGAGGGAGCGCTGCTCACACACCTTCGTAGCTCACGTCCGTTACGCATCCACCGGCGGGCTCACCGCCGTGAACACGCACCCGTTCGAGCAGCGGGGCCGGATGTTCGCCCACAACGGCGTGATCGGCGACCTGCCCCGCCTGGACTCCGAGCTCGGCGACGCCGGCCAGCTCGTGCAGGGCCAGACCGACTCCGAGCGCTTCTTCGCGTTGGTCACGCGGGAGATCGAGCGCACCGGGGATATCGGCGAGGGGATCACCTCCGCCGCGCAATGGATCTCCGAGCAGCTGCCGGTGTTCGCCCTGAACTGCGTGCTGATCACGCCCTCCGAACTGTGGGCGCTGCGCTACCCCGACACGCACGAGCTCCACGTGCTGCAGCGCGCGGCCGGCGGCCCCAGCGGCAGCCGCCACCTCGACCACGCCAGTGCACGCGGGTCGGTGCGAGTGCGCTCGGGCGACCTGGCCAGCGCGCCCGCGGTGGTCGTGGCCACCGAGCCGATGGACGAGGATCCCGGCTGGCGAGCACTCGGGCCCGGGCAGCTGCTGCATGTGGACGAGAACCTGAATGTCGATGTGCGTACGGCGCTCGAGCACCCGCCGGCGCACCTCCTCACGCTCCAGGACCTCGACCCGCGCGCCGCTGCCTCCCAGTCCGCCGACAAGCCCGCCGAGAGGCCCGCCGAAAGGCCCGCCGAGAGACCGTCGTGAGCAGCACCAGCGTCATCTACCGCAGCGCGACCGGCTACGAGCTGCTGATGCGCGCCCTGTACGGCCGCCACTACGCAAATCGGATGCGGGCGGTGGCCGACCAGGTCCCGGCCGGAGCCACCGTGCTCGAGCTCTGCTGCGGCCCCGGAACGCTATACACCCGCCACCTCCGTGACCGCGTGAGCGGCTACATCGGCCTCGATGTCAACCAGACCTTCGTGTCGAAGCTGCGCAGCCGGGGGGTGGACGCTCGCGTGATGGATCTGGCTGACCCCGGCCGGCCGCTGCCCGGCGCCGAGGTCGCGATCATCCAGGCCAGCCTCTACCACTTCCTCCCCGACGCGGAGTCGATCGTCGACCGGATGCTGGCCGCGGCCGTGGAGCGTGTCGTGGTGGCGGAGCCGATTCGCAACCTCTCGAGCAGCCGCCTACCTGGAATCGGGTTGCTCGGGCGCCGCGCGGCCGACCCCGGAGTCGGCGGCCATGAGCAGCGCTTCACCGAACCGAGCCTGGATCAGCTGATGGAGGGTTACGCGGAGCGGATCCGCTCAGCGTTCCTGATCCCGGGGGGCCGCGAGAAGGTCTACGTGCTGGGGGCGGCCGGCTGACTCGGCCAGCAGCGGCTCCCGCACTTCCGAAGCCGCCGAGGCTTCCGCGTCGATCAGAAACAGCGGGCGGTCCTTGACCTGCTCGAAGATCCGCCCGACGTAGAGGCCGACGACGCCGACGCTGACGATGATGAACCCGGCCAGCACCAACAGCAGCACCGCCAGGCTGGTGTAGCCGGGAACCGCCTTGTCCTTCTCGACGAAGTAGTCGACCACCTCGAGGCCGGCCACCACGATGCCGATCGTGGCGATGATGAACCCGACCAGCACGACGACGCGCAACAGCACCGTGCTGCGGAAGAACATCCCGTCGAGTGCGACCTTGACCAGGCGCTCCAGGTTGTAGCCGCTCTCGCCGGCGTGCCGGTCGTGATGCTCGATCTCGATCGCAGTCGAGTCGAAGCCAAGCCAGTCGAGCGCGATCATGTACTCGCGATCGCGGTCGCGCAGTCGCAGGAAGGCGTCGATCACGCGCCGGCTGAGGAGGCTGAGATTGCTGTAGTCCGGTCGTACGTCGGTCTCGAGCGTCAGCTTCCGATACGCCCGGCTGGTCAGACGGCGGAACGCGGAGTGACGCCAGCCCCGCCGCACGGTCCGGACCATGTCGTAACCCTCGCCGGCCGCCGCCCACAGGCGCGGGATGTCCTCCGGCGCCTCCTGCAGATCGCAGTCCATCACCACCGCCCACCGCCCTCGGGCCTGCGCGAGCCCGGCGGTAATCGCGGCATCCTGTCCGAAGTTCCGGCTCAGGCGGTACGCCCGGACATGCGCGTCCTCGCGAGCCAGGCGCTGAAGCACCTCCCAGCCGCCGTCGAGGCTGCGGTCGTCGACGAACACGAACTCGTAGCGATCGGTGAGCTGCGCCACGCTGCGGGTGAGGCGCTCGTGGAGCGCGCCCAGGCAGTCGGCGCAGCCGTAGACGGGAACCACCACGCTGAGCACCGTCTCGAAAGACGGGGTTCCGGACGCCGCGCTCATCGGCCCGTGATCGGAGGTGCTCATCGCTCACCCACCAGTTCGATCAGTGCCTGCACGACGTCGTCCTGATCAGCTTCGGTGATCTTCGGGCTGAGCGGGAGACTCAGGGTTTGCTCGGAGAACAAGGTTGCCACCGGGAAGGCGTCCGGGGAGAGTCGGTACGTATCGCGGTAGAAGGGGTGCAGATGGACGCCGCGGTAGTGCACGCCCGTCCCGATATTGCGCTGCGTCAGACCCTCGAGCAGGGCGTCACGTGTGATCGGCGCGTCCGGGCCGACAAGCACCTGATAGAGGTGACGCGCGTGCCGGGTGTCCGGCTCCGGGGGCGGAGGCGTGAGCAGCGGCAGCCCTTGCAGCAGCTGGTCGTATCGCTCCCACAGCTCGGCGCGACGGTCGATCCATCCGTCCAGCCGCGGCAGCTGATGAATCCCGATCGCCGCCTGCATATCGGTCATGTTGTATTTGAAGCCGGGGCGCACGACCTCGTAATGGCGGAATCCGGCGTCGGAGAAGCGCTGCCAGGCGCCAAGGCTGAGGCCATGCAGCGCCAGACGCTCGACCTCGGCCGCGATCTCCGGGTCATCGGTGACCAGCGCTCCACCCTCGGCGGTGGTGATGTTCTTGGTCACGTAGAACGAGAACGCCGCCACATTTCCGAACGAGCCGATCCGCCGGCCGTGCCATTCGGCGCCGATGGCGTGAGCGGCATCCTCGATCACCAGCAGTCCGTGGCGATCGCGTAAGGCGTTCAGGCGCTCCATGTCGACCGGGCGCCCGGCCATGTGCACGGGCATGATCGCGCGGGTCTGGGGGCTGATCGCGGCCTCGGCGGCGTCGAGGTCGATCAGGCCGGTGCCAGGAACCGAATCGACCAGCACCGGCGTGGCCCCAGCGTGCTCGACCGCATTGGCGGAGGCCACGAAAGTCATCGCCGGGACCAGCACCTCGTCCCCGGGTCCGATGCCCAGGACGTGCATCGAGAGGATCAGGGCGGCCGTGCACGACGAGACGCACCGGCAGTGCGGCACGGTCACGTAGTCGGAGAGCATCGACTCGAACCGCTGCACCTTCGGGCCGGTCCCTACCCAGCCCGAGCGCAGCGAATCAACCACCTCGGCGATCTCTTCCTCGCCGATCACCGGGCTCCCGAAGATCAGAAAGCTATCCCGCATCTGTTTGTTCCCATCGCGACGTCAAGCGCCCCTCGGGGTCCCGACGGGCATATCAAGCCTGCCCGATCCAATAAGTGCTGGATAAGGCCGGAGTTAGCATTGTGCGACGATCGGGCGCGTGATCACCTCTCGCAGCGCCTCTGCAACGGATCTCCCACCCGGACCGCCCCTTCCGCGGGTGCTCCAGACGGCCGGCTTCATGTTCGTCGGCCCCCGCTTCCTCGACGCGTGCCGGCGGCGCTACGGGGACGCCGTGACCTTCAGCACGCTGTTCGACAGCCGGTTCGTGATGCTGTTCGAGCCCGGTCTGCTCAAGCAGGTGTTCCAGGGCTCGGCCGACCAGTTGCACGCCGGCGAGGCCAACGCGCTGCTCGGGCCGGTGCTGGGCGAGCGCTCGGTGCTGCTGCTCGATGGCGCCGAGCACCTGCGTCACCGTCGCCTGATGCTGCCGCCGTTCCACGGGCGCCGGATGCAGGGCTACGGCGCCGTGATGCGCGAGTCGGCCGATCTCGAGATCGAGTCATGGCCGGTGGGCGAGCCGTTTGCCCTGCTGGAGAGCATGCAGGCGCTGACCCTGCGGGTCATCCTGCGCGCCGTCTTCGGCTATCAGCCCGGAGCTGCCGAGGATGAGCTGAGCCGCAGCCTGCGGGCGATGATCGAGCCCTTGGCCCGGCCCCGGGGGCTGCTGCTGATGATGACGATGGGGCGCTTCAGGAGCGGAGCGGCGGCGCGGCGCGGCGCTTTGAGGCCAATCGGCGCGCGGTCGACGAGATCCTGCTGACCGAGATCGACCGGCGTCGCAACGACCCTGAACTGGACACCCGCGACGACGTCTTCTCGGCGCTGTTGCTGGCCCGCGACGAGAACGGCGAGAGCCTGAGCGACCGTGAGGTCCGCGACGAGCTGGTCACCCTGCTGCTGGCCGGCCACGAGACCACCGCCACCGGGCTCGCGTGGACGTTCGACCTGCTGCTGCATTCGCCGGCGGTGCTGAGGCGAGCGCGCTCGAGCTGGGCTGACGAGGCCGAGCGCGTCAGCTACCTGGATGCGGTGGTCAAGGAGGCACTGCGGATCAGGCCGGTGATCCCGGGCGTCGGCCGCGTCGTCCGCGGTGAGCCGTTCCAGCTGAACGGCTACACGATCCCGGCGGGGGTCGAGATCAATCCCTCGATCCGGATGATCCACCGCCGGGGCGACATCTACCCCGATCCTGCCAGCTTCCGCCCCGAGCGCTTCCTCGGCGACGACGCTCCCGACACCTATACCTGGGTCCCGTTCGGTGGAGGCATCCGTCGCTGCATCGGCGCAAGCTTTGCCCTGATGGAAATGCGCATCGTGCTCGAGCGGGTTCTCCAGCGCACGCTGCTTCGAGCGGCCGAGCCCAAGCTCGACGACGTTCAGTTCCGGGCTATCACGCTGGCTCCGCGCCACGGGGTACAGGTGGTGCTGACGCAGGCGCCGAGCGCCCGAGCGGCGTAGTCGGGTTACCGCGCGCCGGTCGCGTAGCGGAGGATCGACAGGTCAGTCAGCCACTCCACGGGCGCCCGGTCGTCGGTGTAGACGCTCCCGCCCCGGAGCGCAGGAGCCAGGCGTGCGGCGACCTGCGCAGCCAGAGGCCCGAGCGCGGGCGCGCGGGCGGCGGCGACTTGCGCCAGCCGGGTTGGCGACACGGGCTCTTCGCTGGCCACCACCTCCGAGTTGGTGCTGCTGACAGGATCGCGGACGACGTCGGGAAACACCGCGCGCAACGTCGCCGAGACGACCTTCTCGAGCGCGTCGGAGTCGGGCAGGTGACCGACGTTGATCACGAACACGCCGCCCGGGTTCAGATGCGCCCGCGCGGAGCGGAAGAACTCCTTGGTCAGCAGGTAGAACGGAATGTACGGCTGCCGGTAGGCGTCGAGAAAGATCGCGTCGTAGCGGGCCCGGCTGGCCGCCAGCCACGGCCGCGCGTCGGCAGTGTGCACGTGCAGATGCGGGCCGCCCAGGCCGAACAGGCGCCGCCCGATCGCGGTCAGCTCGCCGTCGATCTCAACCGCGTCGACAACGGTGGCGGGAAAGTAGTGCCCATAGGCGCGAGCCACCGTGCCGGCGGCGTCGCCGAGAATCGCGACCCGGCGCGGGACCCCGCGCGCGGAGCTCAGCGGAAGCGTGAGCAGGTCATCCCAGTACCCGCCGGTCTCATAGCTCCAGGGGCGGAACACGGAATGCACCGCCACCCCCTCGTTCAGCTGCAGCCAGCGCTCGCCGCTGCGCAGCTGCACCACCCGCGCGTACTGGTACTGCGTCTCCTCGGAGAAGATCACGTGGGCTCCCCGGACGTCGGAGCCGATGGCGGCCGGTGGCACCGCCAGCAGTGCGGCCACCACGGCGGGCACGGCCAGGAACACCCGTGTCCGCAGACCGAAGGCCGCGACCAGCGCCAGCGCCAGCGCGAACACGAGGAAGGTCCGGTGCGTGCCGACCAGCGGGATCAGCAGCAGCGCGGCGAGGAACGTGCCCACCAGCGAGCCGGCGGTGGAGATCGCGTACAGGTTCCCGGTCACCGTTCCTGCCTCTCCGACCTGCGCGAGCGTGAGCCGGTTCGCGTACGGGGCGACCGTGCCGAGCAGCATCACGGGGACGGCCACCAGGACGAGCACAGCCGCCAGCGAGCCCAAAAAACCGCCGACCGACAGCGCCCCGAGGGCGTTGACCGACAGTCGCAGGAACGGATCGGAGATGAACGGCACCAGCGCCAGCAGCGCCGCGGCGGCCAGCACGACCCCGCACAGTCCGCGCAGATCGGCGCGGCGGTCCGCCAGCCGGCCGCCGATCGCGTAGCCCGCGGAGAGCGACACGAGCACGGTCGCGATCGTGTTGGCCCAGATGATCGTCGAGGCGCCGAAGTACGGGGCCAGCAGCCGCGCGGCAGCGATCTCAGCGCCCAGGCTCCCGGCACCGACCACGAATACGACGACGCGGATCAGACGGGCGGAGCCGCCAGGTAGGGTTTCGCCGGACATGTTGCTCTACGAGTCTCGCGTGTCAGGCAACTGCTACAAGGTCCGGCTGTTGCTGGCGCAGCTTGGAATCGATTTCGAGCGTCATGAGCTCGACGTCGTCGATCGCTCGGATCGCCCCGAGACTATCGGGCACCTGAATCCGGGGCTGCGCATCCCGACGCTGGTCCTCGACGACGGTCGGCCCCTGGCCGAATCGAACGCGATCATGGTCTACTTTGCCGAGGGCACGCCGCTCTGGCCGGAGGATCGCTACGAACGGGCGCAGGTGCTGCAATGGTTGTTCTTCGAGCAGTACAGCCACGAGCCCTACATCGCGGTGGCGCGGTTCTGGCGTATCGCCGGGATCGAGCCGGGCGAATCCGAGGTTGAGGCCAAGCGCCGGGGCGGCGAGGCGGCGTTGCAGGCGCTCGAGCGCCACCTGGACGGTCGGAGCTTTCTCGTCGCCGAGCCCTAAACGACCGCCGACATCGCGCTCTACGCCTACACCCACGTCGCCCCGGAGGGCGGGTTCTCGCTGGACCCCTACCCCGCGGCGCGGGCCTGGCTGGAGCGAGTCGCCGCCCAGCCGGGGCACGTGAGCATCACCGACTGACTACTTGCGGGCGAACCGCTTGACGATCGGTCCCGGAATCGGGACCGGCGAGAGCTTCTGCGCGGCGGTGGCCGCGAACAGGCGGGGCTCCGCTCTGGCGATCAACCCGCTCAGCTCATCCTGTTCGCGCAGCGAGAGGTTTCGCGTGCGCCCGCGGCCGATCCTGATCAGCTCCACCAGCCGCTGTCGCTCGCCGCGGTCGAGCTTGGCCAGATGCTGCTGGGCCAGCAGCACCACCTCGCCGACCGCCAGCAGCTTCAGCATCGGCAGCCGCCGCAGCCCGGGGAGTCGGTGGGAGGCGAACCCGATCATGCGATTCGTGGTCGAGGAGGGCATGCAGTGAGTGTAGGTACCCCGTCCGGCTACCTTTGATCGCGCGATGGAACTCGAGCAGGCAATCCGCACCCGCCGCACGCACAAGGCGTTCGGGCCGGACCCCGTGCCCCGCGAGGTCCTCGGCGAACTGCTGGAGCTGGGCCGGTGGGCGCCGAACCACCACCTGACCAATCCCTGGCGCTTCCGGGTCCTGGGACCGCAGGCGCTCGTGCGGCTCAAGCAGGCGGCCGGGCCCGAAGCGGCCGCCAAACTTGACCGGGCTCCGACGCTGGTCGCGGTCACGTCGGTCCGCGCCGAGGACCGCGTCCAGGACAGGGAGGACCTGATGGCCAGCGCGTCGGCGACCTACGCCGTGCTGCTCGGCGCCCATGCCCGCGGTCTGGCCGGGTACTGGCGCACCCCGGAGGTCCTGCGGACCCCCGCGGGCCGCGCCGCGCTCGGTATTCCGGAGGGCGAGCACTTCGTCGGCCTCGTGCACCTCGGCTGGCCGCGCCAGCCCAAGGAGGCGCCGGAGCGGGCGCCGCTGAGCGCCGTGACGGAGTATCTGGACTGATGAGCGAGCTGTCCTACCAGGAACGGCCGGCCGCCGGGGCAGCTCAGGGGCTGCTGGTGCTCCACCACGGCCGCGGCACCAGTGAGCTGGACCTGCTGCCGTTGGCCGACGCGCTGGATCCCGAGCGCCGTCTACACGTGGTCGCCCCGAGAGGACCCCTGCAGCTGCCGGGCTCTCCGGGCTATCACTGGTACCGCGTTCCGCGCGTCGGCTATCCGGACCCCGATACGTTCGAAGCCGCGCAGCGAGCGCTGGCATCGCTTCACGATGAGGTTTCGGCCCGGACCGGGATTCCGCTTGCGAGCACCGTGCTGGGGGGCTTCTCGATGGGCACGGTGATGAGCTACGCACTCGGCCTCGACCCGGAACGCCCGCCTCCCGCCGGCATCCTCGCCTTCTCCGGCTTCATCCCGACGGTCGAAGGCTGGCGCCCTGAGCTCGAGGGCCGGACGGACACGCGCGTGTTCATCGCTCACGGGCGGAGGGACCCGGTGATCGATGTGTCCTTCGCGCGGGGGGCCCGCCAGCTGCTGGAGGATGCGGGCCTGGACGTCGATTACCGTGAGTCGGAGGCCGCCCACAACATCGACCCCGCTGACGTCGTCAGAGCAGGCAACTGGCTCGCTACAGTCCCGGCCTGATGCGCGACGCGGTGATCTGCGAGCCCCTGCGGACGCCGGTGGGGAGATTCGGCGGGGTCTTCCGGGACGTTCCCGCGACCCAGCTCGCGTCGACCGTGATCTCGGCGCTGCTGGCACGGACCGAGCTGCCGCCCGAGCACATCGACGACGTCCTGCTCGGGCAGTGCTACCCCAACGGCGAGGCACCGGCGATCGGCCGTGTCGCGGCGCTTGACGCCGGACTCCCGGTCGCGGTGCCCGGCCTGCAGATCGATCGCCGCTGCGGCTCCGGACTGCAGGCCGTGATCGAGGCGAGCATGCAGGTCCAGACCGGAGCGGCGGACCTGGTCCTGGCCGGCGGGGTCGAGAGCATGAGCTCGGTGGAGCTGTACTCCACCGAGATCCGCTGGGGCGTGAAGTCCGGCGGCGCGATGCTCGTCGATCGCCTGGCCAGCTCTCGCTCGAGCGCCGGCGGCAAGCATCATCCGGTGCCCGGCGGCATGCTCGAGACCGCGGAGAACGTCCGGCGTGAGTACGGAATCCCGCGTGAGCTCCAGGACGAGCTGGCCCTTCGATCCCACCAGCGAGCGGTGGCCGCCCACGAGCGCGGAGCGTTTTCCGAGGAGATCGTGCCGATCGAGGTGACCGAGGGTCGGAACGGCTCCCGTCTGATCGACCGCGACGAGCACCCCCGCAGCGATGCGACGCTCGAGAGCCTGGCGAAGCTGAAGCCGGTGCTGGGCCGCAGCGATCCGGACGCGACGGTCACGGCCGGCAACGCGAGCGGGCAGAACGACGGCGCGGCGATCTGCATCGTCACTCATCCCGAGCGTGCGCAGGAACTCGGGCTGCGGCCGTTCGGGCGGCTGGTCAGCTGGGCCGTCGCCGGGGTGCCGCCGGAGACAATGGGCATCGGCCCGGTGCCGGCGACCGAAAAGGCGCTGCGCCGCGCCGGGCTGGCCCTTGAGGACATCGACCTGATCGAGCTCAACGAGGCGTTCGCGGCCCAGGTGCTCGCGGTACTGCGCGAGTGGGGAATCGAGGACGACCGGGACCGCGTCAACGTCAATGGCTCGGGGATCTCCCTCGGGCATCCCGTCGGAGCGACGGGCGCGAGGATCCTCACCACTCTGCTGCGGGAGCTCCGACGGCGGAGTGGCCGCTACGGGCTCGAGACGATGTACATCGGCGGCGGTCAGGGACTCGCCGCGGTCTTCGAGCGCACCGAGGCAGCTTGAGCGCGCGTCTGGCAGCGGTCAGCCCCGAGTGATCAACACGGTGCCGCCGATCACCAGCGCGAGCCCGAACACACGCGCCGGACCGATCCCGACGTGATGCAGCCCGAGCCATCCAAACCGATCCGCCACCAGCGAGATGATCAGCTGCGCGGTCACCAGCAGCGCGGTGACCCCGCCGGCGCCAAGCGGGCGCACCACAACCACCGCCACGAGCACGACCATCGCCCCGCCGATCCCGCCCAGCGCGTAAAGGGGCTTGAACGACCCCAGGCCCGACAGGCGGCCCGGATGGCCGATAGTCACCAGCAAGAGGCCGAGAATCGTCACGGTGATCACCGCGCTGACGAACGCCGCCGCGATGTCCCCGACGTGATTGGCCAGGGCGGCATTGGCGGGGGGCTGCAGCGCGACAATCCCGCCGGCGACCAGCGTGCAGATCACAGCAATCGTGCGCGACATTCGTCGCTCGGTTCCCCGTGGGGCCTGGAATCCCTGCCGGGGTCTGGCATCTCGGGCCGGCCTGGATAGCATCCAGCGCCGTGCGCGACCCGGCTCCGGAGCAGTTCGGCCTTCCCCCGACCGAGGACAGCCTCGTCGAGGCGCTGCCGACGCTGCGAGAGGTCGTGGAGGCGCTGGCGCCGCTGGAGCGGCGCGCCGGTTCAGCCGGGGAGGAACAGGCTGCGCGCTGGATTGCCGAGCGCCTGCGTGGTGCGGGCTGTGAGACCGAGGTCGACGAGGAGCAGTTCCTGGACGGTTACGCGAAGGTGATCGGCATGTTGGCCGCCGCCGGCGCGGTCGCCGGGGCGGCCGCTCTGACCAGGCGGCTGCGCAGGCTGAGCGCCGCGGCTGCGGCGCTCGTCACCGCCGCGATCGCGGATGACGTCTCCAACGGCCCAAGGGTGTTCCGCCGTCTCAGCACTCCCCCCCGCCCGACCTGGAACGTGGTCGCCCAATGCGGCGAGCCGACGGCCGAGCGGACGCTCGTAGTGCTGGCGCATCACGATGCCGCGCCGACCGGGGCGATCTTCGACGAGACAGCTCAGGTTTGGTTCGGCGACACGTTCCCCGGGATCATCGAGCGGATGGACACGTCGCTACCGCTGTGGTGGGCTCTGCTCAGCATGCCGGCGCTGGTGGCGCTCGGAGCGGCACAGGACCGGGCCGGGCTGGTGCGGACCGGATTGGCGGGATCGATGGTCGGGACCGCCGTGTTCGCGGACGTCGCGCGGCGGCCCGTCTGCCCGGGGGCCAACGACAACCTGACCGCCGTCGCGGTCCTGGTGGCGCTGGCCGAGCGACTCGCCTCGCGTCCGGTGCAGGGGCTGCGCGTGCTGCTGGTCTCCTGTGGCGCCGAGGAGGTGCTCCAGGGCGGGATCCACGGATTCGGGAGGCGCCACTTCCCCGGTCTTGACCGCGACCGCACGTGGTTCCTGAACCTGGACACGGTCGGCTCTCCCAAGCTGATCATGCTCGAGGGCGAGGGCGCGCTGGTGATGGAGGACTACCACGACCGGAGCTTCCGGGATCTCGTCGCGCGCGCCGGCGAGCGGGCCGGGGCCCCGGTCAGACGCGGGATGCGCTCGCGCAACTCGACCGACGGGGTGATTCCGAGCCGCGCCGGATACCCCACCGCCACGATCTCCTCGATGGATCGCTACAAGGCGCTGTCGAATTACCACAAGATGTCCGACACGCCGGAGAACGTGAACTACCGGACCGTGTTCCAGGCGCTGACCCTGACCGAAGCCGTCGCCCGGGAGCTCGCCGCGAGCCCGTGGTTCGGTCGCTGAGGTCGCTGCGGTCGCTGAGGTCGCTGAGGTCGCTGAGGTCGCTGAGCGGCCCGTCGCCCGGCGGGCGATAGGCTCGCCATCACTGTGCCCGCCGTCTCGGAACTCTCGCTCCCCAGCTTCGACCACACCGATCCGCAGCTGCGCGGCGATCAATACCGCAGCGCGATGGAGGCGCTCCGCGGTCACGAGGACTGGCTCGCGGCGGGGCCGTTCGGGTTCATCGTGCTCGATCGCGAGAGCGGCGAATTTTTTCTGCGCCACCGCGACGCGGTGTTTCCCGGCCTGACCATCGGCGAGCTGTTCGGCATTACCGCCGGCCCGCTGCACGAAGAGATAGTCCGCAACATCATCAACGTCAACGGCGGTGATCACCGGCGCCTGCGAAACCTGGTCAACCCCGCGCTCGCGCCGCGGCGGGTCGACCGCTACCGGCCGGCCATGCGCCGCTTCCTTGAGGGGCTGCTCCCGGAGCTCCCGCATGACGGGCGCCTCGAGTTCATCGAGCAGTTCGCCAAGCCGTATCCGTCGCTGGTGATCGCGGACGTGATGGGCGCCCCGCTCGAGGATGCGCCCCGCCTGCACCACTTCTCGAACTGGATCCAGCGGCAGTTCGATCCGACCAGCCTGACCGCCGAGCGGGAGCTGATCGAGCAGGCGGTCAAGGAGTTCTACGAGTACGCCGACGCGCTGATCCTCGCCCGGCGGCAGACCCCCGGCGATGACCTGATCACCGATCTGATCGCCGCCGAGGAACACGGCGACCGGCTCAGCCACGATGAGCTGCGCAACCTCGTCCTCAACATCCTCGTGGGCGGCGTCGACACGAGCCAGAGCCAGCTCGCGCACGCCGTCCGGCTGCTCGCCGAGCACCCCGATCAGTGGGAGCTGCTGCGCACCGATCCTCGCGGTCTGGCGCTGGCCGCGGTTGACGAGGCCCTGCGCGTCGAGCCGATCACGCCGTTCACCGCGCGGATCACCACCGCCGAGCTCGAGTACCGGGACGTCACGTTCCCCGCCGGGACGGTCGTGCTCGTGTCCGCGTGGCACGCGAACCGGCACAGCGACGGCGGCGGCCGGTTCGACATCGCGGCCGAGCGCGGGCGCGACCGCGTGCTCACCTTCGGCGCCGGCATTCACTACTGCGTCGGCGCGAACCTCGCCCGGGCCGAGATGCAGGAGGCACTGGCGTTCCTGGCCGAGCGGGTCGGCTCGCTGGCCCTCGACGGCGAGCCGGAGTTCGGGACGCCGTCGGGGATTTACGGGCTGGAAAGTCTGCCGCTGCGCGTCGGTTAGGCGGCCAAGGCGCGCGCGGCGGCCGGCGCCAACCACCACACATCGTCCCCCAGCGCGACCCCGGTGGCGGCGCCATCCACGGCGAGCTCGACTAACGCGCGC
>JBPCMW010000039.1:0-3101 GCA_051001875.1 Solirubrobacteraceae bacterium
AGACCCGGATGGGCAGCACGAACACCCAGCGCAGCCCGGCGCTCACCGGTCCTGCTCCGCTGCCGGCGAGACGCCCGGGACCTTGTCGATGAGCTCGGCCAGCGCGCTGTGGATACCGGTCAGGCCCTCGCGCTGCGCCACCTCGCGAGCCCCGCGCCGCGCGATCACCACCGCGTCCGCCCCGGCGGGCAGCCGGGGACTCTCGCGCGCAAAGGCCTCGCGGAGCAGTCGCTTGACCCGGTTTCGCTCCACCGCGCCGCCCACCTTGCGTGACACCGACAGGCCCAGTCGCGCCGCGGCGTCATCGTCGTCGGAGCCGCGCGGAAACACGGAGAGCACCAGATCGCGGCCGGCATGCGAGCGGCCGTGGCGGAACACCCGCTCAAACTCGGCGCTGCGTGACAGCCGTCCCCGCCCAGGCCGCTGCGCGGACACGGCTTCCGCGCGCCCGCCGTCCATCACACGGTCAGGCGCTTGCGGCCCTTGGCGCGACGGCGCTTGAGGGTCAGACGCCCGGCACGGGTCTGCATCCGCGCGCGAAAACAGTGGGTGCGAGCGCGCTTGCGCTTCTTGGGCTGGTAAGTGCGTTTCATGACTGAGGGGCCCCCGGGGTGAACGTCGCAGTATACGCAGGGCCGCCGCTCTCCGGCCGTCTGAGATTTCCGGCGCGGATCACGCGATCGAGGGCGGCTCCACAACCAGCTGATCGCTTTTTCCCGCGCTTTGCGCCAAGCCCCGTGCCGGCGCCCAGACCTCGGAAACGCCGCTGATATATATTCGCCGGCCCCGAGCGAAGCCGGCCGGGGCCCTCACCAATTGCCGTCCGTTCTTGCTCCCGGGAGGAGTCGCTTGGCGCTGCCCGCGCAACCTGACGCCGCATCCGTGTGGCGCACGATCAGAGCCGAGCTCCGGCAGACCCTCGGGGACTCGGCGTTCGACATCTGGCTGGCCCCGGTGCAACTGGAGTCCTGGGACGGACGGCGGCTCTCGCTCAGCGCCCCTCAGCCGACCGCCGGCTGGCTCTCGAATCGTTACGGAGCCGTGCTGGAGCGCTGCGCCCGCCACCAGCTCGGACCCGACGTCCAGGTCGAGCTCAGCAGCCCGGACGACCGAGCCGAGCCCGCCCGGGTCCCGGTCGCGGTCCTCGACGCGCCCCTGCACCCGCGCTACCGCTTCGAGCAGTTCGTCATCGGCGAGGGTAATCGCCTGGCCCACGCCGCCGCCCTGGCCGTCGCCGAGCTCCCCGGCCAGGCCTACAACCCCCTCTTTCTGCACGCGCCGCCCGGCCTGGGTAAGACACATCTCCGGCATGCGATCGGCAACTACGTCCTCGCCTACGGCGGCGGCGCCATCGTGCGCTACACGACCGCCGAGGCGTTCACCAATCATTTCATCAACGCGCTGCACTTCAAATCGATCGACACCTTCAAGCGCGCATACCGCGACGCCGACGTCCTGCTCATCGACGACGTGCAGTTCCTCGCCTCCAAGGTCCGCACCGAGGAGGAGTTCTTTCACACCTTCAACGCCCTGTACGAAACCGGCCGTCAGTTGGTGCTCACCTGCGATCGCCTGCCACGGGCGCTCGTCTCGCTCGAGCAGCGCCTGCGCGAGCGCTTCGAGGCTGGCCTGGTCGCTGACATCAAGCCCCCGGACTACGCCACCCGCGTCACCATTCTGCGCAAGCGGGCCGCGCTGGACCGGGTGCCGCTGGCCGATTCCAGCGTGCTGGAGCTGATCGCCGAGCGCGTGACCGACAACATCCGCGCGCTCGAGGGCGCCCTGATTCGCGTCGTGGCCTTCCAGTCACTCACCCAGCGGCCGATCGACGCCGAGCTCACCGCCGAAGTGCTCGAGGCCATGTACCCCGGGCCTCGCACCCGCCCCCCGTCGATCGCTGAGGTTCAGCAGGCGGTCGCCACCCACTTCGGCCTCACCACCGAGGAGCTCGTCTCCGCCAGCCGGGTCAGCCGGCTGGCCTGGCCCCGACAGGTGGCCATCCACCTCGCCCGCGACCTCACCGGGGCCTCGTTACCCGCCATCGGCAAGGCGTTCGGGGGCCGCAATCATGCCACCGTCCTGCATGCCTGCAAGCGGGTCTCCGAGCGCCTGAAGAACGATCAACAAGCTGTGCAAGCCGTCGATCAGTTGTCTGCGATCGTCTCTCGCCCCCGAGACGACCGCGACTGTTGACAGACTTGGCCGTTGGCCTGTAGCCGCAATTCCCTCGCAATGTGCGCGTGATCGTCGACCTTTCCACAGCTTGTCTTGGCTCTATGACTTCTAATTTCCTTCAGAGGTATTCATCGTGAAGATCTCCCTCGAGCGAGACGCCCTGTTCGCACAGCTGCAGACCGTCAGCAGGGTGGCCTCGACCCGCTCAGCGATCCAGGCGCTCTCCGGCGTGCAACTGGCCGCCCATTCCTCCGGCTGTGAGCTGCGGGCCACCGACATGGACGTGGGCCTGCGGGTGCCCCTCCACGCCGAAGTGGCACGCGAGGGCACCGTCGTCCTGCCTGCCCGACTGATCGTCGACGTCGTCCGCTCGCTGCCAGCTGCCCACGTCTCGCTGGAGCTGCGCTCCGCCGAGCAGGACGTGGAGCTGGTCGCCGGCAACGCCACGTTTCACATCCGCACGCTTCGCGGCGATGACTTCCCGCCGTTCCCCGAGCCCGATCCCGACTCCGCGGTGCAGCTCCCCGCGGACGCGTTCGTCTCCACCGCCCTGAAGGTGGCCGGATCGGCGTCGCGGGACGAGACCCGGCCCGTCCTCACCGGGATCCTCGTCTCGGCCTCAGATCGCGAGCTGCGGATGGTCGCCACCGACTCCTACCCCCTCAGTGCCAAGGAGACCATGCTGGAGGCGCCCTTCACCTCCGGGTGCGAGGTCAACGTACCCCCCCGGGCGCTCCACGAGCTGGGGCGACTGGTCGGCCACGACGAGGACGGGGCGTTGAGCGTGAGCGTTCGCCAGAACCAGGTCCTGTTCACGCTTGGACGCGTCGTCCTGTCCTCGCGATTGATCGATGGGCAGTTCCCCAACTACCGCCAGCTCTTGCCCTAGACCTTCGAGCACGAGCTGCGCGTGGCCGGCTCGGAGC
>JBPCMW010000040.1:0-20565 GCA_051001875.1 Solirubrobacteraceae bacterium
GGGGGGGGCTCCCTCCGCCCCCCTCCTAACATACCCCCGTCCCCTTCCCTCCGCCACCCGCGCAGCTGCTCGCGGAACGCCCGCGGACGTTCAGGGCGCATCCGCAAAGCGAGCCTACTCGTGAAACGAAGTGTCGATCCAGTCCATCTGCGAGCGGAGCTCCTTGCCGACGACCTCGATCTGCTTGCCCGCCTGCTCGGCGCGCATGCGCTTGAAGTTCTCCTGGCCGGCACGGTTTTCGGCGATCCACTCGCGGGCGAAGTCGCCCGACTGGATTTCGGTAAGGATGTCCTTCATCGCCTTCCGGGTCTCCTCGCTGATCACGCGCTTGCCGCGCGTCAGGTCGCCGTACTCGGCGGTGTTGGAGATCGAGTAGCGCATCCCCGCGATGCCCTTCTCGTACATCAGGTCGACGATCAGCTTCACCTCGTGGAGGCACTCGAAGTAGGCCAGCTGCGGGTCGTAGCCGGCGTCGGTGAGCGTTTCGTAGCCCGCCTAAATGAGCTCGCTGACCCCACCGCACAACACGGCTTGCTCGCCGAACAGGTTGTTTTCCTTCTCGTCCTTGAAGGTTGTCTCGATCACACCGCCGCGGGTGCCGCCGATGCCCTTGGCGTACGCCAGGCCGAGGCCCAGCGCGTCGCCGGAGGCGTCCTGCTGGACGGCGACCAGACATGGCACGCCGGATCCCTCGAGGTACTGGCGACGGACCAGGTGGCCGGGCCCCTTCGGCGCGACGAGCGCGACGTCGACGTCGGGTGGCGGGACGATCTGCTCGTAGTGGACCGAGAACCCGTGCCCGAACAGCAGCACGTTGCCGGCTGCGATCCCGTCCTTGACACCGTCCTCCCAGATCTTGGCGTGGAGTTCGTCCGGGGTGAGCATCATCACCAGGTCGCCTTCGCTGGCCGCGTCGGCGGGCTCGAGGACCCGTAACCCATGATCCTCTGCCTTGGCCACGCTGGGCGAGGACGATCGCAGGCCTACGACGACCGAAACGCCGGAGTCCTTCAGGTTCAGCGCGTGAGCGTGTCCCTGTGAGCCATAACCGATGATGGCGACGGTCTTGCCGTCGAGTTTGTGGAGGTCTGCGTCGTCGTCATAGAACATGTCCCGGAGCGTAGCCGCGATCGTGGCCGGGCGATTTCTCACCCTCCGCCAAACTGCTGGCGGAGCGCCATCACGCTGTTGACGTAGTTCTGGGTGTCGTTGTACAGGCCGTGCTGCTGCACCGACGAGAGTCCCTGGTAGTAGCCGGCTGCCGCCATCGCCGGGTCGCCGCCCGTGGCCGACAGGAGCGAGTGCAGCAGCAGCACGCCACCACGCACGTTTTCGCTGGCGGACGCTGGGGCCAGCGGGGTCCCCGCCGTCAGCGTGCGGTTGATCCAATCCCAGGTTCCGGGCAGGATCTGCATGACGCCACGTGCGTCGGCGCTGGAGACGAGGTCGTTGTTGAACCCGCTCTCCTGCCAGCCGACCGCGGCCGCGAGCGAGGGCGAGACGCCGTTGGCGCTGGCGATCTGGCCGATCTGGGATGCCGTCACGCGCTCGGGAGTCGGGTACGGCGGGCTGCTGGCCGTTCCCTGTGCGACGCTGCCGACGGGCTGGCTCTCGGCGGTCGCCGCCGAGGTCGAGGTCGAGACGGGAACCGCGGTGGCGCTGGAGGATCCGCCCGAGAGCTGGAGCGTGTCTCCGGCGAGCAGCGTCCCGTTCGGATCCAGTCCGTTGGCGACCGCGAGCTGGTCGACGCTGACCCCGTCGGCAGCAGCCACCGAGTAGAGCGACTCGCCGGCCGCGACGGTGTGGGCAAACGCGGCTGAGGCGGCGGCGGGGGCGGCCAGCGCGAACGCTGCCGTGAGCGGGAGAAGAATTCGCAGGCGCATGCCCGCCAGTCTTGCGGGCCGACGCGTCGTCGCGAAGCGCTGCAATCCTCCTGTCAGCGTGCAACAACGCGTTCAGGCGTTTGCCGCTGCGGCCAACGATTTTCCGGGCAGCCGCAGCTCTCCGCCGGCGACGGTGTACGGCGCCAGTAACTCGGTGATCAGAGCGGTGACCTGAGTCCACGAAGGTTCGTCGAGTGCCCCCACCGCATCGGAGAACGTCGGTGAGAGTTCGCTCGTCTCTCGTAGGTACGAATCTGTATCCGGGTAGTTGCGCTCGATCTCCACACGGTCGGCGACCGGATCGACGAAGCCGGCGTCTTCCAGCATCTCCTCCAATCGTCCGGGCGCAGCGAGCGCGAACATCCCCGGTCCGTTGCGGTCGGGCGGATCGATGTGGCCGAGATCGACCAGCGCGCGCGTCGGGATCGTCGCCCACGGATTCTCCTCGGGCGCATCCCACACCGCCATCGCCAACCGCCCACCCGGCCGCAGCACGCGACGGGTCTCAAGCAGGGCCGCGGCCGGGTCGACGGTGAGCATGATGCCCCAGCGGCACAGCACCTTGTCCACCTCCGCCGTGGGCAGGTCGATCCACTCGAGCGAAAGCTGCCGGAACTCGGTGTTCCGGATGCCAAGCGCCTCAGCTCGGGTGCGTGCGACCTCCAGCATCGCCTCCGAGCCGTCGCTGGTGATCAGGGTGCCTCCGGGTGAGATCAGCTCGGATGCCAGGAAGCCCGTATCCCCCGGTCCGGCGGCCAGATCCAGCAGCTTGTCTCCGGGCTGAAGGTGCAGCTGCTCGATCATCCAGGTCGAGACCGGCATCCCCATCGCGAGGACTGCTTCGGCTCGGTTACCCCAGGCGGGCGCCGCGCGGTCCCACATCTGAGCCATGCGGCCCCGGATCGCGTCATGGTCAGGCTCGCTCATCGTCTCCTCTCCGCTGACAGTCGGCGGGTGATCTCCCGGAAGGCATCCTCGATCTGCGTGCTCAGGCGCTGGCGGAAGATCGCCATCAGCGCCTCGGAGGCGATCGGTCGCAGCCGCTCGACCGCTTCTTCGATCTCCGGCCAGCGATCCGGGGGCATGTCCGCCTGCTCGAACGGCTTCCACACCTCCTGTAGGAACAGCCTCACGAACGAGCGGGACACCGAGTCGGAGTGACGTTCGATCTCCTCGAGGATCGCCAACGCGCTCTGCAGCGAGATGCCGCGTCGCACCACCTCCTCGGCCACCGCCAGCAGGGACGGGCTGGGGACCTCGTACTGGTCGTTGCCCACGGGCACCAGCACTCCCAGCTTCTGCGCCTTCCCGAGCACCTCTGGCGCGTCCTCGGCACTGACGCGGAAGCGCTGTCCGAGCTCGGCCAGCGTCAACGTCTCCGCGCGCTCGGTCGCGACCGGCGCCGTCAGCGCCTCCTTGAACCGCAACAGCCGTTCGGTAGTTCCCTGCGTGTCCTGCAGGAGGCGCTTGATCCCGTTGAGGTTGAAGCCGTCATCCTGAAGCTCGCGGATGAGGCCCAGCTGCGCCACGTGCTCGGGTCCGTAGTAGCCCACGCGCAGCCGAACCTCCGGCGGGGCCAGCAGCCCCCGGGCCTGGTGGGCGCGGATGTTGCGCACCGACATGCCCGACTCCGCCGCCAGCTGCTCGATCGTCAGCTGGTTCGGCGACTCGGCGAGCTCTACGCGGCGGACCGAGGACATCGCCCGATCATACGGTCACCGCAGCTCCCGCCGCAACAGCTTGCCACCGGGCGTCCGCGGTAGCTCGGCCGCGAACTCGAACGCGTTGGGCACCTTGAACCGGGCGACGCGCCCGGCGCAGAACCCGCGTAGCTCGTCGGGCCGCGGCTGCGCGCCGTCACGCAGGACGATCGTCGCGACCAGCGCCTCCCCCCATTCCGGATCCGCCCGCGGGTGAACGGCGGCGTCGGCGACGTCGGGGTGCTCGAGCAGCACGGCCTCGACCTCAGCCGGGGCCACGTTCTCGCCTCCGGTGACGATCGTGTCGGACTTGCGCCCGACGATCTCCAACTGCCGCTCCTCGTCGAACCGGCCGAGGTCACCGGTGTGCAGCCAACCGTCATCGGCCAGCGCGGCAACTGACACCGTGTCGCCGCGAACGAGGATCTCGCCATCGGGGGCCAGCTGCACTTCGGTGCCCGGCAGCGGCCGACCGAACGTGGCGATCTGCGAGCACGCTTCCGTCATCCCGTACGTCGGCGCGACGGGAACGCCGGCGTCGCGTGCTCGCTCCAGCAACGCCGGGGCGATCGGCCCGCCTCCGAGCAGCGCCCACCGCAGCGTCGGCGGATGCGAGAGGCCTGCGTCGAGCAGTCGAGCCAGCATCGTCGGGACCAGCGAGACCAGGGTGATCCGCCGCGTCGGATTCATCAGCTCAGCCAGTACGGCCTCGGTGTCGAAGCGCTCGTGCAGGATTGCCGTGGTCCCGTAGATGGCAGAGCGGATCAGCACCGAGAGACCGCCCACGTGCACGAGCGGCATCGGGCAAAGCCAGCGGTCTTCCTCCTCGCGCCCCAGCGACACGGCTGAGCCGTGAGCGCTGGCGAGCCAATTTCGGTAGCTGAGCGTTACCGACTTAGGCGTGGAGGTGGTCCCTGAGGTGTGCAGCACTGCCATCGGGTCGTCGAGCTCCACCTTCGCTGACTCAGCCGCGGCAGCGCCCCGAAGGGGCTCGTCGACGACTACTGCCGCTCCCGCCCTCAGCGCTCGCTCCTCGGCACTCAGGCGCAGGTCGATCGGTGTGATGACGGCGCCCAGCAGCAGCGCGCCATGGACCGCGACGGCAAAGCTCTCACCGGGAGGCAGGGCGAGTGCCACGCGGTCGCCACGGCGCACCCCGCGGTCCCGCAGCGCGCCCGCGGCCACCAGGCTCAGCGCCTCCAGCTTCCCGTAGGTGAGCGTCCGCTCGACCGTGACCACGGCGGCCTGGTGCGGATAACGGCGGGCGGCGGCCAGCAGCCAGAGCTCCATCCGTCACACGGTAGTCTCAGCCGCCGTATGGCCGTCATGTGGAAGACCGAAGGCGAGTATGCGGACATCCGCTACGAGCTCTCGACCGGCGATCACGCCGGCATCGCCAAGATCACCATCAACCGGCCGGAGGTGCGCAACGCGTTCCGGCCGGAGACCGTAGTCGAGCTGGTCGACGCCTTCGAGCGTGCCCGCGAGGACGAGTCCGTCGGTGTGGTGATCCTCACTGGCGAGGGACCGCATGCGTTCTGCTCCGGCGGCGATCAGCGCGTCCGGGGCGATCGCGGCGGCTACGTGAGCGGGGCGGATCCGGCGCAGGCCGGCCACCAGCACGCGGTCGGGCGCTTTCACGTCACCGACCTGCACGTCCAGATCCGCCGGATGCCGAAACCCGTGGTGGCGATGGTCGCCGGCTACGCGATCGGCGGTGGCCACGTGCTGCACGTCATCTGCGACCTGACGATTGCCGCCGACAACGCGCGCTTTGGCCAGACGGGACCAAAGGTCGGCTCGTTCGACGGCGGCTTCGGCGCCAGCGTGCTCTCTCGCCTGGTCGGGCCCAAGAAGGCCAAGGAAATCTGGTTCTTGTGCCGCCAGTACGACGCCCAGCAGGCGCTCGAGATGGGCCTTGTCAACGCCGTGGTACCGCTCGAGCGGCTCGAGGAGGAGACGGTCTCCTGGTGCCGGGAGATGCTGGCGCTGTCCCCGTTCGCGCTGCGGCTGCTCAAGGCGAGCTTCAACGCCGACGAGGACGGTCTGACCGGGATCCAGCAGCTGGCCCACGACGCCAACCTCCTCTTCTACATGAGCGAGGAAGCGGCCGAAGGCCGCCGCGCCTATCTCGAGAAGCGCGTGCCGGACTTCTCTCAGTTCCCGCGACGCGCGTGACCCGATGAGCACCCGGGCGGCGATCAGCAGTCCCAGCGGCGCCCGGATCTGGATGATGGCCGCGCGTCCGAGGACCCTGCCGGCGGCGATCGCCCCGGTGCTGGTCGGCACGTCGCTGGCCGGCTTCGCGCACGTGTTCCATCCGCTGCGCTTCCTCGCGGCGTTGCTCGGGGCGATCTTCATCCAGGTCGGGACGAACCTGTCGAATGACTACTCAGACGCTCGCCGCGGGGCCGACACCGAGGACCGACTCGGGCCGGTGCGTGTGACCGCCGGTGGCCTCGTGCCACCACGGCAGGTGCTGATCGCCACCGGCGTCTCCTTCGGTGTCGCGGTCCTCGCCGGCATCTACCTGATCGTGGTGGCCGGCTGGCTGCTGCTGCTCGTGGGCGCGGCGTCGATCCTCGCCGGCGTGCTCTACACCGGCGGGCCGCGCCCCTACGGTTACGAGGGCCTCGGCGAGATTTTCGTGTTCCTGTTCTTCGGCATCGTCGCCGTCGCGGGTTCCTACTTCGTGCAGACGAAACATCTCCACTGGGAGGCATTCGCCCTTGCCGTTCCGGTCGGGCTGCTGGCCGCGGCGATCCTGGTGGTCAACAACTTCCGAGACATCGACACCGACCGGCGGGCGGGCAAGCGGACGCTGGCCGTGCGACTGGGGCGCGAGCGCACGCGCGACCTGTGCGCCGTGATCATCTACCTGGCCTACGTGCTCGTGCCGGTCACGTGGATATTCGGCCCGCTGAAGGCATGGGTGCTGCTCCCTTGGCTGTCCCTGCCGGGAGCGGCCCCGTTGGTGCGACTGGTCCGCAACCGCACCGACGGACCGTCTCTGAACCAGGCTCTGGCCCAGACCGGCATGTTGCAGCTGGCTTTCTGCATGCTGCTCTCGGCCGGGGTGCTGCTCAGCCGGTGAAGCTGGAAGTTCGCCGATTAGAGGCGCGCATGCGCGCGCCCGTGGTGTCGTCTCACGGGTCCGTCAGCGTCCGCCCGCTGATCCTGGTGTCCCTGACCGGCGAGGACGGAGTGACGGGCTACGGGGAGGCCGCGCCACTGCAGTCCTACGACGGCGTGGGGATCGAGGATGTTCTCGCGGCGCTGGAGGACTGCCGGGAGGTGCTGGCCGCCGACCCCGGTACCCCGCGGGCGGCGCTGCTCGCCTCGTGCGCCCGGGCGGCGGTGCTGCCCCAGGCGGTGGCCGCGGTCGACCTGGCGCTGTGGGATCTCGAAGGGCGGCGCGCCGGCGTCCCCGTGTGGCGCCTGCTCGGGGCCAGCTCCCCAGACGCGGTCGAGGTCAATGCGAGCTTGGCGGTGCCGGACCGCTCCACCGCGGCCACCGCGGCCGCCGAAGCGCGCCAGGCCGGGTTCCGCTGCGTCAAGGTCAAGGTCGGTCTTGGCGACGACGCCGGACGCCTGGCCGCCGTGCGCGCGTTCGCCGGACCGGCGATGGCCATTCGTATCGACGCCAACGGGGCCTGGTCGGTGCAGGAGGCGGTCGCTGCACTCCGGGGGCTGGGGCCGGTGGGCATCGAGTGTTGTGAGGAGCCGGCGTCCGGCGTCGAGGCGGTGGGGGAAGTCGCCGCGCAGGTCCCCGTCGCCGTCGCCCTGGATGAGAGCGTGCGCGAGCCAGGCGCCCTGGCCACCCGAGTGTGCGATGCGGTGTGCCTGAAGATCTCAGGCTGCGGCGGGATAAGCGGCGTGATCGAGACCGCACGGCAGGCCCGAGCCGTTGGCTACGAGGTGTATCTGGCCTCGACCTACGACGGTCCGCTGGGGATCGCCGCCGCGCTGCATGCGGCAGCGGCGCTCACTCCCGACCGCGCCTGCGGGCTGGCCACGCTGGGGATGTTCGAGGGGCGCGGGAACATGCTCGCGCCGCTGTTCGGCCGGATCACCGTGCCGACCGGGCCAGGGCTCGGGGAGGGGTTGGTCGATTGGTACGGTGCCGGCGCCGGCTGAACCCCGGCCCCGAAGATGCTTCACTCGGTCAGCAGCGACGCGACCCGCTCCGGCGCCTCAAGGTGCACGGCGTGCCCGGCGCCCGGCACCACCTCCACCCGAGCGTCCGGCAACCGCGCGGCCATCTGGTCCGCGATCGCGGTGAACTTCTCGTCGCGCTCGCCGACGACCAGCGTGACGGGCACCTGCACCTCCCCCAGGCGCTCCCACAGCGAGGGCAGCGCGCCGGTGCCGAGCCCGCGCAGCGCGCGCGCCAGACCGGCCGGGGTATTCCGCAGCCGATCCTGGCGGGCCAGCTCGAAAACCTCGGCTGGCTGGCCAGCCAGTACAGGGATCGAGGTGGCCCACCGGCGGGCGAACTCCTCGATGCCACTCCCCTCGATCTCGTCCGCCAGGCGCGCATCGGCCGCGCGCCGAGCCGCCCGCGCGGCGGGGTCGGCGAGACCGGGGCTGCCCCCGATCAGGACGAGCCGCTGGATCCGCCCCGTGAGCCCCGCCGAGAGCGTCGCGTGCAGCGCGATCCGCCCGCCCATCGAGTAGCCGGCCAGCGTCAATCCCTCCGGCAGCGCGATCGCCGCAAGATCCTCAAGCACCGCGTCCAGCGTCACCGGCTGTGCGGCGCCGGCGGAGCCGTGCCCGCGGAGGTCGGGCGCGAGCGCCCGGTAGCGTTCGGGCAGCGTTGCCCGCACCGGCGCCCAGCTCGCACCGGTGTGGGTGAAGCCGTGAAGCAGCAGCAGGGCCATCGACGAACATCATGACCGCGACCGACACCTACATGCTGCTGCGCGCGCTGGCGGACGAGCTTGCTCGCTGCGGGATGTCCCAGGCGTGCACCTCTCCCGGGTCACGCTCGACTCCGCTGGTCATGTCGCTGGTGCGCGAGTCCCGGATTCACTGCTTCTCCCACATCGACGAGCGCTGCGCGGGCTTCTTCGCCCTCGGGGCGGCGAAGGCCTCCGGTCGGCCAGTCGCGCTCAGCTGCACATCGGGCACCGCCGCCGCCAACCTGGCTCCGGCGGTGATCGAGGCCCACCACGCGCGCGTGCCGCTGGTCGTCCTCACCGCGGACCGCCCGCCGGAGCTGCGCGAGGTGGGAGCCGGCCAGACGATCGACCAGGTCAAGCTCTACGGGCGCGCGGTCAAGTGGTTCTTCGAGGTCGGCGTTCACGACGCCACCCCCCAGAGCCTGCGGTGGATCCGCACGCTGGCCTGCCGCGCGTACTGGACCGCGCTGACCGGCCGACCCGGGCCGGTGCACCTCAACTTTCCCCTGCGCGAACCACTGGTGCTGGACGCGGAGCTACCCGCGGCCCCGACCGGACGCGCCGGCGGCCGGCCGTATGTCACCTTCGACACCCCCTCACCCGCGGCCCCGGCGCAATCAGAAGAACCTCCAACCGGCCGGGTCGTGCTGGTGGCCGGGGGCGAGCCGGGGGCTGCGCACGAGGGCGAGCGTCTGGCCGCGTTCGCCGCCCGGGCACAGATCCCGCTCCTCGCCGACCCCCTGTCGGCCGCCCGGCGGGGGCCGGCGGCGATCGCCCACTACGACATGCTGCTCCGGGATCCCGGCTTCGTGGACGCCCACCGCCCGCAGTTCGTGATCCGTGTGGGAGACCTGCCGACGTCCAAGCCGCTCCGGGCCTGGCTGGCCGGCCTCGACGCCGTCGCCCAGATCGCCATCGACCCGGATGGCGGCTGGCAGGACCCCGGCGCCGTCGTGGGGATGCGGGTCGCCGCCCCGTTCACGGCGCTGCTGCGGCCAGCGGGCTCGACGGGGGCCTCCCGGCCCCCAATGACCGCACCGGGTTGGTTGGATAGCTGGCGCGGCGCCGACGCGGTGGCGGCCGCGGAGATGGCCGAGACCCTCGGCGACGAGCTCTCAGAGCCCCTGGTGGCCGCCCGACTGCCCGAATGGCTTCCGCCCGAGGCGACGCTGTTCGTGGCCTCCTCGATGCCGATCCGGGACGTCGAGCTGCTCGCACCGGCGTCCGAGCTCGCCCCACGGATCATGTCCAACCGCGGAGCCAACGGGATCGACGGCACCGTGTCCTCGGCCTTCGGCGCGGCGGCTGCCACCGAAGGCCCGGTCGTGCTGCTGATCGGCGACGTGGCGCTGGCCTACGACATCGGCGGCCTGCTCGCCGGCCGTCGCCTCAACGTCCCCCTCTCGATCGTGCTGCTGAACAACGACGGCGGCGGGATCTTCCACTTCCTTCCCGTGGCCCGCGAGGGCGACGCCTTCGAGGAGCATGTCGCCACCCCGCACGGACTTGACTTCGCCCACGCCGCCGCGCTCTACGGCTGCGGATATGAGCGCCCGGTGGATGTCGCCGCGTTGAAAGCCGCAGTCACCGCCCAACGCCCGGGCACGACGATCCTCGAGGTCAGGACCGATCGTCAGGCGAACCTCGCGTTGCACCGCCGCATGACCGAGGCGGCGCTGGCCGCGCTCGCAGGACCCCGCCCTTAGTACTTACGAAAGGGGCCCACTCAGCCCGCCAGGACCGGCAGCAGCGCCTGCAGCTTGACCTCGGTTTCGGCCAGCTCCGAGGTGGGGTCGGAATCACGGACGATGCCGGCGCCGGCATACAGCCGAGCCTGGCGGCCGCGCAGCAGCGCGCAGCGCAGCGCGACGCAGAACTCGCCGTCGCCGGTGGCGTCGGTCCAGCCGACCGGACCGGCGTACCAGCCGCGGTCGATCCCCTCGAGCGCCGGGATCAGCCGCTCGGCCGGCTCCCGTGGCTCCCCGCCCACGGCCGGGGTCGGATGCAGCAGCCCGGCCAGGTCGATCGCGCCGAGCGGGCGCGCCAGCTGGGCGCGGATCGGGGCCGCCAGGTGCTGAATGTTCGCCACCCGCACCAGGACGGGCTCGGACGCGGCCGTCACCCAAACGGCATGGGGCCGAAGAGCTCGGGCGATCCGCCGGACGACGATCGCGTTCTCCTCCCGGTCCTTGTCGCTGCGCAGAAGCTGCTCGCCGAGGTGGTCGTCGACGGCGGGATCGGCGCTGCGGCGGGTCGACCCGGCCAGGGCCACCGTGCTGGCACGTGCGCCCTCGCGCCGCACCAGCAGCTCAGGGCTGGCGGCGACGAAGGTGGCATCGCCGCGCCCGACGGCGAAAACGAAGCACGACGGGAACGCGTCACGGAGCAGCCCGAATACTGCGTATGGGTCGTGCTCGGAGGGTGCGAGCACCTCGACCTCACGAGCCAGCACGACCTTCTCGAGCGCGCCGGCGACGATTCGCTGGACCGCGGCCGCCACTGCCTCCTCGTAGTGGGAGGGGGGCATCACGCTGCGAACCTCGAACTTTCCGGTCGGCGCCGGGTCGAGCATCGGCAGCGGGCGCTCGCGCAGGCCGCCCAGCCGGGTGCCGACGCGCGCCTGCAGAGATTCGAGCGTGTCGTCGGGACCGACGTCGACGTTCACGGTCACGAACGTCCGCTCTTCCTGCCGGGCCAGGGACAGCTCGGGGACGTGCAGCGAACTCGCGGGGAAGCCGGCCCAGCCGCGGGCCCCCCCTCCGTCGGCGGCGAACGCGAAGCCGCCCACCGCTACGAGCCCCGCGCCGGGGGCGGCCGCCGGAGGGTCGCTGTCGGCCCCGGCGGCGAGCGAGCGCCACCCGGCGGCCACGGTGGCAAAGCGATCATGGCCGTCGGCGGACAACTCGCGCACACAGCCGAGCGTGGCGAGCGATGCGGCGTGTCGATCCGGCTGCTCGAGGCAGAACCAGGGCTCTCCGCCCTGGCGGGACGCTGCCACTACGCACGCCGGATCGACCGCCCGCGGGCAGGCTGAGGTGACGCTGACCAGCCGGGAGGAGGCGGTGCGGCGCGCGTGCTGCAGCGCCTGTTCCAGCCGAGCCGTCAGCCGCCGCCAGGCCGCCTGATCCAGCCACTCAGAGGGACGGGCAGGCGCCCCGGCTATGTCTCGCTGCGGCCGCGTGAGATCGCAATCTCGCCCGTGCGGGCCATTTCGATCAAGCCGAACGGTCTCACCAGCCGCTCGAAGGCGTCCACCTTCTCGCAGGTCCCGGTGACTTCGGCCACGACTGAGCGCTTGCTGACGTCGACGATCTTCGCGCGGAAGATCTCGCAGATCTGCATAACCTCGGCGCGGCTTGCCCCGTCGGCGGAGACCTTGAACAGCGCCAGCTCGCGCGCCAGTGTCTCCTCCGGCTCCAGGTCCCGGATCTTCAACACGTTGATCAGCTTGTGCAGTTGCTTGGTGACCTGGTCGATCGGGTGCACCGCACCGTCGAGGGTGAGCGTGATCCGTGACACCCGTTCGTCGTCGGTGGGGCCGACGGCCAGGGTGTCGATGTTGAAGCCGCGCCGAGCGAACAGCCCGGCGATCCGGGTCAGGACACCGGGCTTATTCTCGACCAGGATCGAGAGGATGTGCTTGCGCCCGGTCCGCAGCCCCGAGACGGCCTCCAGATCATCGAGCGAGAGGACCTCATTGGTTCCGGGCTCTCCCATGCCGATCACCCGACCATGTTCCTCGCCGGCTGACCAGCCGGGATCATCGGATAGGTGTTCTCCTCCCGCGTGACCCTGACGTCGACCAGCACGGGGCCATCGGTGGCGATCGCCTCCTGCATGTCCTTGAACAGGGTGTGCTTGTCCTCCAGGCGCCGGCCGGTGGCGCCATACGCCTCGGCGACCTTGAGGAAGTCAGGCCACTGGCCCATGTCGACCTGGCTGTAGCGCTTGTCCCAGAACAGCTCCTGCCACTGACGAACCATGCCGAGGTAGCCGTTGTTCATGATGAACACCTTGATCGCGATGCCCTCCTGGGCACAGGTGGCCATCTCCTGCATGTTCATCTGCACCGACCCGTCGCCGGCGATGCAGACCACGGTCTGATCCGGGCATCCGACCTTCGCGCCCATCGCCGCCGGCAGGCCGAAACCCATCGTACCGAGCCCGCCGGAATTGATCCAGCGGCGCGGTCGCGCGAAGTGGTAGTACTGGGCAGCACCCATCTGGTGCTGACCGACGTCACTGGTGACGATCGCGTCGCCGCCGGTGGCCTCGTACAGGGCCTGGATCATGTACTGCGGCTTGATCTCAGAGTCAGAGGAGTCCTGGTAGGCGAGCGGATGCCGTTCCCGCCAGGCACTGACCCGCGACCACCACTCCTCCAGTCGCTCCGGGTCGGCTGACAGAGCACGATATTCCGCGGTCAACCGGGGCAGGATGTTCTTGGCATCACCGACGATCGGGATGTGCGCCGGGACGTTCTTGGAGATCTCGGCGGGATCGATGTCGATGTGGATGAACTTCGCCCGGGGCGCGAACTCCGACAGCTTGCCGGTGATGCGGTCGTCGAAGCGGGCCCCGATGGCCACGATCAGGTCCGCCTCGTCCATCGCGTAGTTCGCGGCGCGGGTGCCATGCATGCCGAGCATCCCCAGCCACTGATCGTGGGGAGCCGGGAACGCCCCGAGTCCCATGATCGTGCAGGTCACCGGGAACCGATCCGCGGTCACGAGCTCGGTCAGTTCCGCTGAGGCATTCGCGTTGACGACGCCGCCGCCGGCGTAGATCACCGGCCGTCGCGCATTTGCCAGCGCCTTCGCGGCCAGGCGGATCTGTTTCTGATTGCCGTCGGTGGTGGGCTGGTAGCCGGGGAGGTGCACATCGGTGACCGGCTCGTAGGGGATGTCGGCCCGGCTCAGGTCCTGCGGGATGTCGACCACGACCGGACCCGGTCGGCCGCTCCGCGCGATGTGGAACGCCTCGTGGATCGAGCGCGGGATCTCCAGCGGGTGCTGGATCATGAAGCTGTGCTTGACAATCGGCATCGTGATCCCGATCGTGTCCGCCTCCTGGAACCCGTCGGTCCCGAGCAGCTCGGTGCGCACCTGCCCGGTCAGGAATACCACCGGGACAGAGTCCATCATCGCGTCGCAGATCGGGGTGACGAGGTTGGTGGCACCGGGACCGCTGGTGCCGATCGAGACGCCGACCTTGCCCGTCGCCTTGGCGTAGCCCTCCGCGGCGTGACCGCCACCGGCCTCGTGACGGACCAGGATGTGGCGGATGCCCGCGTCGTAGAAGGCATCGTAGGTCGGGAGGTTGGCGCCGCCGGGAAGCCCAAATACGACGTCGACACCCTCGGCCTTCAGGCATTCCATCAAAGCGTCGACTGCACGCATAGCGCTCGCCTCCTTCCAACGATTCGGCAGATGAGCGCGCGCGGCCGCGCCGCGCGCGGCGGGACGGCGAGTTTAGCAACGGGTTTCGCCGCCCGCGAACGGGGTTCGGCTAGGCGACGCGGTGCCGCATCGCCGCCTCGGGCGCGATCGCGACCTCGGGAAACTCCAACTCGGCGCCGCAGCGCATGCACACCGCATCGCAGAGCTTGACCACCTTCCCGCAGCTTGGACATTCCCGCCGCAACTCCTGGTTCTCGAACCGGTAGAACACCGCGGTCAGCAGGCCCAGAAACGGGATCAGCCCGGCGATCGTGAACCACAGCAGGAATGAGCTGCCTTTTAGACGGCCCACGATCCCGCCGGCCAGACCGAAGAAGACCATGATCACCACCAGTCCACCGCCCGCCATGGTTACTGCCTTACCAGACGAGCGTTTTGACTGCCCACAGCACTGCGAGCGCCACCGCCACGACCACGACCGTCCAGAACACCGCCGTCACCAAGCCGATGACGAGCTTGATTCCCAATGCGACCGCGGCGATCAGCACCACACCGGCCAGCGCGCGCCGGAGCACCGGGGGCTTGGCCGGACGACCTTCTATCTGGGTTTGCATACGTTCAGCGTACCGCGCGGCGAAAGCCGGCTGTACGGCGAGAGGATTCAGTCGTAGACGCGCTTCAGGTGCTCGAAGCGCGATGCGGGGTCGGCCGCACGACCGTCGAGGCGCAGCCGGGCGAGCCGGTAGCGCCGCAGGGGCGTCATTCCGGGCTCAGCCGCGACAGAACGCCGATCGGCGACGAGCAGGACCTTGGCTGCGGTGGGGTGTGTCATGGCAAGCATGATGCGCTTCCAGCCTCAGGCTCGCATTGGCCCCGGGTACAAACATTCTCAGCTAGCCTGGGCCTCGCGGCTGGGGGCCTCTCGGCCGGAGACCGCGCGGCAGGCGCGTGTCGTTGCCACGGCGTGATCCAGCGCCACGCGGGCAGGCGTGGGGAGCCGTCGGCGCAACCGCCAGCGCGCGCCGGAGAACGCCAGGTTGGCAAGGGTGGCAAAACCGGACTCGTCGGACCGCAACGCCAGCAGCAGGTGCGCGACCCGGTCCGCGGCCGGAAGCTTGGGGTCGGTTGCCTTCACACACAGGCAGTGCACGCGCCGTCCTCCGGGCAGCACGAGCAACGCTCCCGCCTCCCCCACCAGCCAAACCCCGAGCTCTCCCCGTTCCTGCACCAGTCCGGTGCGTGCGTACAACTCGCGGGCCCGGTGAGAAATCAGATCGCCGAGTAGCAGCATCGCCCGTTCCTCGGCCGCGGGAGCACCGGCGCCCCGCGGGGTCACGACGTTCGCCCCGCGCGCCGCATACAGCTCCGGAATTATCCAGGCGTGGGCCAGCAGGATCAGGCCCACCGGAAGCGTGATCGGTTTGAGCGCACCCAGTAGCGCGGCGGTGATCACAAACGGAACCGTCTGCGAGATCGTGCTGAGCGTCCATAACCGTCCGGTCCGTCGCAGCGACCGCGGGGTGGCGCGCGGGCGCCAGTACACCGAGGCGAGCTCGGGCAGCTCGGTGGAGCGCTGCTGAGAGCCGGCGAGCAGCGTGCTAGCCGCCGGCGATCGGGCGGCGGAGAATCACCAGCGGCTCGTCCAGCGGCAGCTCACGGACCTGTTCGGCGTGGCCCTCGCCTCGTGAGACGACGGCGAAGTAGCCCTCGTCGAGCTGGGCCCGGAAAGCGACCAGCGCCGCCTGCACGGCTTCGCCGTCCTCCTCCGTCCATTCCGCGAGCGTGGTGTGACCTGTCTGGTCCATGCGAATGAGTCGGGACATCTCGTCTCCTGAAGTCGGTTCCCGACGGATCGTACGCCGATCTGGGAAGGTTCCTGCACCTCGTTGCGTCATCACCCACAGATGCCCGGATCACTGCGCTCCGCCGCGGCCACGGTCGCCCTCGCCGCCGCCCCGCTGCCCCTGCCGGGCTGGACTCATGGCGCTGGCCGTGATCGGTTGCCCGCGCCGAAGGCCACGGCCGCACCGGTCGCACCCGCCGCACCGGCTTCACCGGCTTCACCGGCCGCACCGACTTCGCCGTCCCAACCCACTCCGCCGACCGTCACCACATCGGCCCACGCCATGCCTCCTCCGCGGCCCGTCTCGTGGGTTCATGGCACGAGCCGCGACCGAGTGCTCGCCTCCCACGTCGCCGCCGCGCCGGCCCGCGCCAAGCCTCGCGCCAAGGCCCACGCCGCCGGCGATCCGGGCATTACGATCATGGATTTCAAGTTCTCCCCCGCCACCACCACGATCCACGTCGGCGACACGATCACCTGGACCAACAATGACACGAGCCCCCATACCGCGACCGCGAACAACGGCAGCTTCGACACGGGGACCCTGGCCAAGGGGGCGAGCGCATCGCACACGTTCACCCACAGCGGCACGTTCGCCTACATCTGTTCCATCCATCCCTACATGCACGGCACGGTCGTCGTGCTGGCCGCGGCCAAGACGCCGGCCTCCGGCGCTCCGAGTACGACCACTCCGGCGGCCGCTTCGACGACGCCCACGCCGACCACGGCCCACGCCGCGGCGGCGTCGCACGGGCCAACGCTTCCGGTCACCGGGCTTGCCGTGCCGGAGATCGTCGCTTTCGGGCTGGCGCTGCTGGCTCTCGGTTGGCTCGTGCGCCGCTCAGCCGGCGCGGCCTCCTGACAGCGCCGCCGAGAAATCTCTAAGCCTGGGCCGCTTGGACCTGCTCGCGGATAAGGCGGGTGACCTCTCCCCCGTCCGCGCGCCCCTTCGTCTCCCGCATCACATAGCCGACCAGCGGTCCGATCGCCTTCATGTTGCCGGCCCGCACCTTCTCGGCCGCCTCTGGATCCGCGGCGATCGCCCGCTGGACGAACTCCGTCAGTCCGTCGTTCACCGCCTGCAGGTTCTCCGCCTCGACGATCGCCTGCGGATCGCCTCCCTCGGCGACGAGGCGCGTCAGTACCTCCCGCGCGGCATCCCGGCTGATCGCCTTGCTGGCGGCCAGCATGACCAGCGACGCGAAGGCGTGTGGAGACACCCTTGACGCCCCTGGGTCGGCATCCGATCCAATCCGCTCGACGAGCTGCGGAATCCAGTTGGCGAGGGCGATCGCGTCAGCCGCCGCGCCGGCGGCGGCCAGCGCGGCCTCGAAATAGTCCGCCAGCTCGGTTCTGAACGCGAGCTCACGAGCTCGTTCCGCCGGCAGCGACAGCTCGCGCTCGAGTCGGATCGCGCGCTGGGTGGGAAGCTCCGGGAGCTCCGCCCGCGCCTGCGCCACCATCGCCTCGGAGGCCACCAGCGGCACGAGGTCGGGCTCGGGCAGGTAACGGTAGTCGTGGGCCTCCTCCTTGGAGCGCAGCGGCGTCAGCTGCCCGCTCACCGGATCGAAGTGCAACGTTTCCTGGATCACGCTCTCGCCGCCCTGCAGCAGGCCGACCTGACGCTCGATCTCCGCCCGCACCCCGCGTTCGAGGAAGCGGAACGAGTTCATGTTCTTGAGCTCGGTCTTGGTCCCGAGCTCATGCGATCCCGCAGGCCGCACCGAGACGTTGGCGTCACAGCGCAGGGAACCCTCGGCCATGTTGACGTCCGAGACGCCGAGCTGCTTCAGGGTGGCCCGGAGCAGGGTCAGCCATTCCCGAGCCTGCTCAGGCGAGCTGATATCGGGCTCGGTGACGATTTCCACCAGCGGGGTGCCGCCGCGGTTGAAGTCGACCCAGCTGCGGTCCGATCCGTGGATCCGCCCACTCTCGCCCAGGTGGTTTAGCTTCGCCGCGTCCTCCTCGAGGTGCACCCGGTGAATCCGCACGTCCCCCAGCCGCCCGCCCCGGCACAGCGGGACGTCGTACTGGGAGATCTGGTAGCCCTTGGGAAGGTCGGGATAAAAGTAGTTCTTGCGATGGAACAGCGAGCGCGGCGCGATCTCGCAGCCGAGCGCCAGGCCGATCATCAACCCGAAGTGGACGGCTTTGGCGTTGAGCACGGGGAGCGAGCCGGGCAGGCCGAGACAGACCGGGCAGGTGTGGGAGTTGGGCTCGTCGGCGAACGACAGCGCGCAGCCGCAGAACATCTTCGTGGCCGTGCCCAGCTGAACGTGGATCTCCAGGCCGATGACCGGCTCGTAGGCCTGGGTCAGAGTCGCGCTCATCGCCTCGCCTGCCCCCCGTCGAAGCCGATCGCCTGCTCGAGGGCGTGAGCGGCATCCAGCATCCGGCTCTCGCTGAACGCGGGGCCGGCCAGCTGGAAGCCGACCGGAAGACCTTCGCTCAGCCCGCAGGGGATCGAAATGGCGGGAATGCCGGCCAGCGGCATCGGCACGGTGCAGAAGTCGTTCAGGTACATCGCCAGCGGGTCATCGGCCTTGGCCCCGAGCTCGAAGGCCGTCCACGGGCTGGTCGGCGTGACCACGAAGTCAAAGGATTCGAAGGCCCGCCGGAAGTCCTCGGCGATCTTGGTCCGCACCTTCTGCGCGGTCCCGTAGTAGGCGTCGTAGTAACCACTGGACAGGGCGTAGGTGCCGAGCATGATCCGTCGCTTGACCTCCGGACCGAATCCGGCGGCGCGGGTTTCGGCGTACATCTTCACCAGATCGACTTCCCCGTCGACTCGCAGTCCGTAGCGGACGCCGTCGAAGCGGGCCAGGTTTGCCGAGGCCTCCGCCGGGGCGATCAGGTAGTACGCCGACAGCGCATGCGGAGCGTGGGGCAGCCGGCACGGCTCCACGGTCGCCCCCAGCCGCTCGGCGAGGGCGAGGGTTGCCTCGAAGCGCTCGCGCACGCCCGCATCGACGCCTCCGCCATCCCCGGTCAGCTCTTCCGGCACACCGAGCCGGATGCCGCGCAGATCCTCCGCCGAGGGTATTGCGATCTCCCCCGGGAAGGCGACCGACGTCGAGTCGCACGGGTCCTTGCCGATCATGTGTCTGAACAGCAGGGCGGCGTCGCTGACGTTCCGCGTCAACGGCCCCGCCTGATCCAGCGAGGAGGCGAAAGCGATCATCCCGTAGCGCGAGCACGCACCGTAGGTCGGCTTCATCCCGACGATCCCGCACAGCGCCGCCGGCTGGCGGATCGAGCCTCCCGTGTCGGTGCCGATCGCCCAGGGCGCCAGGCCGGCCGCGACCGCCGCCGCGCTGCCCCCTGAGGACCCTCCGGGGACCCGCCCTCGGTCCCACGGATTCAGCACGGGGCCGTAGGCCGAATTCTCGTTGGAGGAGCCCATCGCGAACTCGTCCTGGTTGGTCTTCCCCAGCAGCGGAGCGCCGGCCGCGGCCAGCTGCTCGACCACCGTGGCCGTGTAGGGCGGCCGGTAGTTCTTAAGGATCCGCGACCCCGCCTGGCTCGGCACGCCTTCGGTGCAGAACAGATCCTTGACCGCCAGCGGAACCCCGCCCAGCGGCGTGTCTCGGGGGTCGGGTCCCGCGGGCGGGTGCGCCGCGACCCACGTGAACGCGTTGAGTTCATCGCCGCTCGCGCGGGCGCGGTAAGCCTCGAACAGCTCCGCGGCGGCCACCTGCCCCTCCCGCACGGCCGCCGTCGCGGCGGTCGCGCTGAGCTCGATCAGGTCGGTCATCCGGCGCCTGGGCTCGGTACGCCGAAGCCGCCCTGAACCGGCTCCGGAGCGGCCTGCAGCGCGACCTCAACCGGCAGCGAGGGTCGCGGCTCGTCCGGCCTCAGCGCGTTGACCACGTCGACCACGTGCGAGGTCGCGGGGACACCTTCTAGATCGAGTTCACGGATCTTCTCGATGTGGCCGAGCACCTTCGAGAGCTCGCCCGCCATCCGCTCGACCTCTTCCTCAGACAGCTCAAGCCGCGCGAGCCGCGCCACATGCAGAACCTGGGAACGATCGAGCATGTGGCTGATTCTAGAATCAGCCCGGCTCGGCCGGCCCCTCCACCGGCGTCACCACCGGCGCGTCCCGTTCGGGGATTCCCTCTTCTCGCAACGACCGGTAAGCGCCGTACAAAAGCGCGAACGTGCTGAGCAGTCCCACATAGGCGCCGGTCCGCGCGGTGATCACGTCGCCGGGCCCGGGCTGGTTGATCAGCACGCGGTAGATCAGCACGAGCGTGGTGATCACGCTCAGCACGGTCAGGATCACGCTCAGCGTCACCGGGAGTGCGGGCGCCCGGCGGCGGGCCTGGAAGTACACAAGCGCGAGCGCACAGCCGACGGTGAGCAGCAGCAGCCAGCGAACGGTGGTCAGCCCGTGCCACCCGTTGACCGACACCGGCAGGCCCAGCCGCTCGGCGGTCGGCGCCAGCGTCCCATTGAGTCCGTACCAGTCGAGCACGAAGATGGACGCCAGCAGCACAAGTGCGCTGGCGCCCACGATCAGCTCTCCGGTACGGAGCCTCGATGGATCGAAGCCCATGCCCCGTCGGTGGTGCGACTCTGGTTCAGACGCGGGGCGGCGGGGTCGATCCGCCCGGCCCTTCAGGCGGAACCGAACTCGAGCCCGGTCCTGCGCTCGGGGGCGGGGTCCCGGCAGTCGGGGTCCCGGCGGTCGGGGACGCGACCGGGCGCGCCGGACGGCCGAGTCCCCCGGCCCCCGCCGTCGCGGTGCGCATCTGCATGGCGAAGTACACCAGCGCTGCAGTCACGATCACGTCTACGTAGAACCCCCAGCCGAACAGGCTGAAGTGGATGTGGAAG
>JBPCMW010000041.1:0-29035 GCA_051001875.1 Solirubrobacteraceae bacterium
CACGAACGTCACCCCTCTGCCTCCCCCGCTCCCCAGCTCCGCTACCCGCCACCTCCGGGGTGACGCGATCGCCGGTCTGCTGCTCGCCGAGGGCGCCGCTCAGGCGGCCGCGCGCCTGGCGCAGATCAACCTGGCCGGACGCCCGGAGGACGAGCGACTGACCGAGCTGAGCGAGCTTACGACGCGCTCGGCGAAGCTTCGCGACGAGGTGCTGTCAGCCGTTCGTAGTTAAGTCGCAGCAGCGCGATCACGTCATCGACGTCCTGCTGGCTCTCGATGCGCCGGGCCGCCGGGCCCTCACGTCCGGGGAACACGGGATGGTGGACGATCCGGCCCTCGGCGAACAGCTGCGTCCACAACTCCTGGGGGAACGAGAAGTGAGCGGCGTGATCGCCGTGGAGATGCCCGATCTCACGCCGCTCCAGTCGGAACGCGTATTCACCGCGGCACCCGGGTCCGGCGGTGACGCCCGGCCACGAAAGAACCTCCGTGGTGATCTGCCGGCTTGCTGTGGGGACTTCGGTCATCGTGCTCCTGTTTCGGTCGACGAGCGGTCCGTCCAGTGTGGACGCGAGCCAGCCGAACTTCCAGGGGCAATTGGTCCTACGCCTCCAGGCTGAAGCCGACCGGTCAGGCGACCGGCGCAGGCGTGGCGGCCAGCTGATCGGGACTCTGCCCCGTCTGCTTGGCCATCAGGCGAAGCGCCATCAGCGCGCACATGCGGCCCTCGCACGGGCCCGCGGTTACGAACGTGTGCTGCTTGCACTGCTCGATTGAGCGCTGACCGGCCTCCACGCATCTGTGGATGTCCTTGGCGCTGACATCCGAGCAGAAGCAGGCAAAGGATCGTGCCGGATCGGTGGCTCCCGCATCGGCCGGCGGAACCGCGCGATCGGGCCGGTCGTTGGCCGCGAGCCGGCTGCGCAGCGCTGCCCGCCGGGAACCCTGGCCCCCAGTTCCGAGCCCGAGCTCCCGCGCGGCTTCGAGCCCCGCCAGCTCGCCCGAGAGCTCGGCGACGCCCCAGCCGCCCTCACCGGCGAGCTGCCCGGCGGCCAGAGACGCCTCGGGAAGCGCGGCCAGGCGGAAGGAGCCTCGTGACGGGTCGTATTCGGTCCTTCCACCGGCGGCGGTGATCAGCGAAGTGGCGGGCGCGTCGCCCCCGGAGACGATCAGCAGATCGCACTCGAGCTCGCGCCGCTGAGATGGTGACGCGCCGGAGCGCAGCGTCGCCACAGGCGCGAGGACGGCGCTGCGGATCTCCCGGCGGCCGCGGGCGGCGAGGATCGTCCAACCCTGCAAGGGCTGCACACCGTTGGCCGGGAGACGCCTGCACGCGCGCGAGGCCTCGGGCCGCAGATCGGCGACGACGCTGATCTGCACGCCCGCGGCGGCCAGCGCGATCGCCGCGCGCACCCCGCGGTCAGACGTGGTCACCACGACCGCGCGGGTCCCCGGGAGGACGCCGTACAGGCTGGCCAGCCTGCGGGCTCCGCCTGAGAGCATGATCCCCGGGAGGTCGTTGCCGGCGAACATCAGTGGCTGCTCGATGGCGCCCGTCGCGTACAGATATCGCCGTGCGCTAATGCGATGCGCGACGTTCCCCTGACGGACCAGCACGCGCCCATCCGCGTGGCCCTCCGCGAACGCCCCGGAGAGCAGTTCGACGCCCAGCCGGCCCGCCTTCTCGGCGAGCGTTCGTGCCTGTTGGTGGCCTCCCTCCCACAGCAGCCGGCCGCCGAGCTGCGGGCCGTCGTCGGCCAGCACGACATCCGCGCCGAGCTCGGCTGCGGCGATCGCCCCGCTGAGTCCCGCGACGCCACCGCCGACGACGAGCAGATCGGCCTCACGCTCGCGCTGCTCGGCCTCCGGACCGGGCTTGACGGCCTGGGCGGACAGGCGCTCGGCTCCATCTCTTCTGCGGGCGACCCATTCGTAGCCCGGAAGCCGGCGCTTGGGCAGGTCCTCGTCGGGGCCGCCGATCGCGTGGAGCGGTTCGACGCGGGCGCCCTCTCGCACCGGCTCGGTGCAGGCACGCATCCCCGCCTTGCCGTCGACCTTGATCAGGCAGTTGGGACAGTCACCCGAGCAGCACATGAGCCCGCGCCGGCGGTGATGTTTGACGCTGCGCGAGAACGTGCGCTGGCCGGCGGCATACAGCGCGGAGGCGATCGTGTCGCCTCGCAGCCCCGAGACGGGCTTGCCGTCGAAGGTGAAGGAGACGCTCGAGTACCTGTCGATCAGCTCGCTCGGCTGGGGCGAGAGGCGGTCACGGTTTTCGCTCACGACCCCACGCCCGGAACCCACGTCGTCCCGGCCAGCGGCACACGCGCCATTGCCGCCGCCTCGATCGTCAGCGCGACGAGATCCTCCGGCTCGAGGTTGTGCACGTGCGACTTGCCGCAGGCCCGCGCCAGGGTCTGCGCCTCCAAGGTCAGCGTTCTCAGGTAGTTCGCCAGGCGGCGCCCACCCTCAACGGGATCGAGGCGCGCGGCCAGCTCGGGCTCCTGGGTGGAGATCCCGGCCGGATCCTGGCCGGCCTGCCAGTCGTCGTAAAAGCCGGCGGCCGAGCCGATCCGGCGGTACTCCTCGTCGTGCTCGGGGGCGTTGTCGCCCAGCGCGATCAGCGCGGCCACCCCGATCGAGACAGCATCCGCCCCGAGGGCGAGTGCCTTCGCCACGTCGGCGCCCGTGCGGATCCCACCCGAGACGATCAGCTGCACCTCCCGGTGCATACCCAGTTCGACGAGAGATTGCACCGCCTGTGGGACGGCGGCCAGGATCGGGATTCCGACGTGCTCGATGAACACCTCCTGGGTGGCGGCGGTGCCACCCTGCATCCCGTCGAGCACGATCGCGTCGGCCCCGGCCTTGACGGCCAGGGCGACGTCGTAGTAGGTGCGGCTGGCCCCCACCTTGACGTAGATCGGGATGCGCCAGTCGGTGATCTCTCGCAACTCCTCGATCTTGATCTCCAGGTCATCCGGTCCGGTCCAGTCCGGATGCCGGCACGCGCTGCGCTGGTCGATTCCCGGAGGCAGATCTCGCATCCCGGCGACGCGGTCGGAGATCTTATGGCCGAGCAGCATGCCGCCGCCGCCGGGCTTGGCGCCCTGCCCGACCACAACCTCGATCGCATCGGCCCGGCGCAGGTCGTCGGGGTTCATTCCGTAGCGGGAGGGCAGCAGTTGATAGACGAGCGTGCGCGAGTGCCCGCGCTCCTCCGGCGTCATCCCGCCGTCGCCGGTGGTCGTGCTCGTCCCGACCTCGCTGGCCCCGCGGCCGAGCGCCTCCTTGGCCTGGCCGGACAGCGCCCCGAAGCTCATGCCGGCGATCGTGATCGGGATATCGAGGTGGACCGGCTCACGCGCGAACCGGCTTCCGATCGTCACGTCGGTGCCGCAGCGCTCGCGATATCCCTCGAGGGGATAGCGCGAGACGCTCGCGCCCAGGAACAGGAGATCGTCGAAATGCGGCACGCGACGCTTGGCGCCGAAGCCCTTGATCGCATAGATGCCCTCGCGCGCGGCGCGCTGGATCTCCGCGATCGTGTCCCGGTCAAAGGTGGCCGACTCGCGCAGGCCCGGGTGCCAGCCGTTGCTGGAGGTCGTCGCCATCTCAGTAGCTCCCGACATTGTCGACCTTGAAGTTGTAGAGCCGGCGGGCGGAGCCGTAACGGCGGAACTCAGCGGGGTCGATGTCATCGATCTCTGCCGCCTCGAGCAGCGAGCGCAGCTGGGCAAGGTGCTCGGCGCGGAGGTCCTTCTCGATGCAGTCGGCGCCGAGGCTGGCGACCGAGCCGCGCACGTACAGCCGCGCCTCGTAGAGCGAGTCGCCAAGCGCTTCACCCGCGTCGCCGCACACGAGAAGCGTCCCGCGCTGGGCCATGAACGCACTCATGTGCCCGACGGATCCGCGCACGACGATGTCGGCGCCCTTGAGCGAGATCCCGCAGCGCGCTGCCGCGTCTCCGTGGATCGCCAGCAGGCCGCCGCGCGCGGTCGCGCCGGCTGACTGCGAAGCGCTGCCCCGCACGATCACCGCGCCGGACATCATGTTCTCTGCCACACCGACGCCACAGTTGCCACTGATCCTGACCGTAGCCTGCTTGTTCATCCCGGCGCAGTAGTAGCCGACGTGACCGGCGACCTCCACCTCGTAGGGCGCGTCGAGTCCGACCGCAATCGCGTGCTTGCCCCCGGGGTTGCTGATCACGACGCGCCCGGGCGCCGGGTCCGGGGCGTGCAGACGAGCGTTGAGCTCACGGACGGTTTCGCGGGCCAGATCGAAAGACGCGATGATGTCCGCAGTGGCGTGGGAACCGGCCATCAGGCGACCGGAACCGTGCCCCAGCTGTACACCTGCCCCGGTTCGGGCTCCCACAGGACGGCGTCCGAGGCCCCGGGCAGCACCGCTATCGCCCGGTACTCGGAGGCCATCGCGACCCAATCGTCGGTCTCCGCCATCACCGCCGGCTTGCAGGCGATCGGGTCACGCAGGACGGCGAAGCCCTCGGCCGTCCCCACCGCGAAGGTGTAGAAACCGTCAAGGTCGTCCAGACAGCCCTCGAGCGCCTGTTCGAGCGTGGCACCCTCGCGCAGGCGCCAGGTCAGATAGCCGGCGGCCACCTCGCTGTCGTTGTCGGTCGCGAAGCGGATCCCCTCGCGCCTGAGCGTCTGGCGCAGCCGGTTGTGGTTGGACAGCGAGCCGTTGTGCACCAGGCACAGGTCGAGGCCGGTCGAAAAGGGGTGCGAATGCTCGGTCGTGACCCGGCTTTCGGTGGCCATCCGCGTGTGCCCGAGCGCGTGCGTCCCGTCGAGCTCTCGGAGCTTGAAGTCGCGCACGAAATCTCGCGGCGGGCCGGCCTGCTTGAAGATCTCGATCGACCGGCCGGCGCTCATCAGCGTCAGCTCGGGATGGTGCTCGCCCAACCAGGCCTGGGCGGTCTCGGCGTCGGTGGCGATCACGAACGTGGCGTGCGTGGCGCGGATGTGCGGCGAGGACGCGCCGCCGAACGTCCGCTCGAGCTCCGCGGCCAGCCGCTCCCAGCCCGGATCACCGACCGGTGAATGCAGCGAGACCTTGCACGAGCCAAGCGGCGCCGGGTCACGGTAGAACGCGACGCCCGCGCTGTCGGGCCCACGGTCGGAGAGCTGCTCGAGCATGTCGGACAGATGCCCGCCCAGCTGCCCATGCAGGGCGGCGGATTTCATGTACAGACCGGCTATTCCACACACGCGAGCCAGCGTAGAAGGTGGCGCAGGTCTCTCCAATGGCGCGCGCGGGCACACTTTTGCGGCTGAATGTGGTGGCTGAGGCCACAGCGCCTTGAGCTAGCGGACCGCTCCGGCCCACACCCCGAGCTGCTTCTGTGCCCTGCGTACAACCTGCAGCGCCTCCCGCAGCTCGGCCGTGGCAATCGGTGTCAGCTGGGCGGGATCGATCAGGTTGTCGGGGACGCTTCCGGCCCGGATCAGCGCCGCGTGGTGCTCGAAGCGCAGGCGCGTAATGACCGAGAAGGCCTCGCTCAGAGCGTTCGCCGTGGCGCGGGGCAGGCCCCCGACGCTCGCCAGCGCCTCGAGCCGGTCGAGCGTGGACGAGATCGTTACCCCGTTGGCCAGGGCGTGGAAGCGGACCAGGTTGACCAGCGGGATGATCGCGCCGTGCTTGAGATCGAGGCGCCCGGGCGGCTCCACGTGTTTGCCGGTTGCGAGCTGGCCGCGGAAGCCGAGCGCCACGGGAAAGCCGCTGGCCGAGCGGGCCATCAGGCGCATGAAGGCAGGATGCTCGCGGGCGGCGCGGATCCGTTCGGTCAGCTCCGCGGCCAGCACCAGGCCGCCGGCGGCCGGGCGGAAGTCAAACGCCACGCTCGCCCGGATCAGATGAGATTCGTCGGGTTGGCTCAGACACTCGTCGAACGTCCTCAGCCAGTCGGACTTCGACATCCGCCACAGGCGCCGGCCGGCCAGCACACCGTTGTTGTCCGAGCCGATCCCGCACCGGGCCAGGCCCTCGTTGACGTCGGAACCGAGCCGCTCGAAGTAGCCATCGACCGCCACCTCCTCGCCCGGCTGCGGATCGTCGTACGCGAACGCGTTGTCCTGGTCGGAGGAGAGCGTGAACTCACGCCGGGCGGCGCTCCCGAGGTCAAGCCACGCCCACGCGGTCGGTGCCTCTCCGTGGCGGACGATGGAAAAGTCGATCAACCGTGCCACTACCGCGTCGTGCTGGAGACTGAGCACCCGGCCGAGGTCCCGGGGCGGGACGCCGGCCCGCATCAGCAGCTCGAACAGCTTGGGCAGCTGGCCGACCGCCCGGACGAGTTCGTCCTCGTCGGCCGCGCCCAGGATCATGTGCCGGAGCGCGATCGGGCTCTGGGTCTCAAGCCTGAGCAGGTCCACCGCGGAGATGAGCCCGCACACCCGGCCGCCGTCGAGCACCGCCACGTGCCCGGCGTCGGCGGCGAGCAGCTCGACCGTCGCCTCGATCGCCAGCTGCTCGACCGGCACGGTGGGCACCGGTGTGCGGACGAGCGTGCGCACGGGGCCATCCAGGGCGCCGTCGCCGCTCACCACCGCCGCCCGGATCTCCGCGTCGGTGAGGATGCCCAGCCCCCCATCACCGAGATCAACGAGCAACGCGGAGACGTCGGCTTCGCCGAGCCGCCTCGCCGCCTGCCGGGCAGGCTCCTCCGGATCGCAGAACGTGGCCGGGCGCATGATCGACGACACCTGCGTGGTTCCGAGGTCGATCAGGCCATGGACGGTGTGCCCGGTTCCCGTGAGCCGTCGTCGCATCGTCGTCGCCACGTACGCGACACCGGACTCGGTCCCCAGGAGCCGGCGGGCTGAGTCGCCGGCCAGCAGCGCACACCGCGCAGGCTCCCGGGCCCGGACGGTGAACGTCGGGGCCAACCCCGACAGCAGTGATGGGTGTCCGAAGCACTCCCCAGGCTCGAGCACCTCGATCACCTCGCCCTCGTGAACGAGCTCCATCGACCCCGTGAGGATCACCCACAGCCACGCGGCCGGCGGGCCGTCCTCCACCAGCACCGCCTCCCCCTTCGCATAGGTCTGCTCGATGGCCGCCGCGGCCAGCTCACGCACCAGTTCAGGAGCAATCTGGTCAAACGGAGGCTGCCGGGCGAGAAATGTGTCCAGGTGCTCCATGTCGGGCCCCGCAATTGTGTTCGCTTTATTCCTGGGACAGGTCTGGGTGACGTGTCAGCCTAACCCGGAGCATCGTCAACCGAAAACCGGAGGGCAGATGGACGACCTGACCGCGCCAGGACCATTCGACGACGAACTCAGCTACGAGGGCTCCGGGCTTCCGAAGACCACCAACTGGTGGGGAGCATTCGTCATCGGACTGGCAGGCACGATCCTGGTCACGGGGATCGCGCCCGTGATGGTGACCTCGCTGGGCGCGGCCTCGATCCCGATCATCGTCGTGATCACGATCACCGGGTACCTGCTCTGCCTGTTCCTGGCCGAGCTCTCCGCGATGATGCCCGACCGCTCCGGGGGCTCGCCCTCGTATGCCTACCCGGCCTACAAGGACCGCTGGCCGCGGTTCGCCGAGCACGTCAACGGGTTCACGGCCTGGGCGTACTGGCTCGGGTGGTTCCCGGTGGCACCACTGAACATGATCCTGGCGTCGTTCTACATCGTCGACCGGCTGCAGCTTGACGCCAGCGCCACGTTCACCCCGATCAACACGCCGATCGCCTGGTGGACGCTGGCGATCTCGGTGGTCGGGATCCTGCTGCTGTTCATCCCGGCGCTGCTCGGGCTGCGCTTCGGGACGATCTTCGCCACCACGCTCGCGATCCTGTCGATGGTTCCGCTGACCTTTTTGGCGATCTCGTGGATCTTCCATCCCTCGGTAGTGCATTTCGGCCAGCTCTCAGGCTTTCACCATCTGGACGGGAGCGGCTTCTTCGCCAGCCAGTTTCACCACGGCTGGCTGACTCTGGCGCTCGGGTTCTCGTTCCTCTTAACCTGGAACGTGATCGCCATGGAGGCGGCCGCGTGCTACATCGGCGAGACCCGCAACCCGGACCGCGACGCCAAGATCGCCATGAACCTCGAGGGTGCGTACGGCCTGTTCATCTACGTGATGATTCCCGTCGCGTTCATCATCGTGCTGGGCTCGAAGACGCTTGGGAACACCGCCCTGGTCGATCCGAAGACGATCTTCGTCCACTTCGGGTCCGCCGTGTTCGGCGGCGGAACCGGTGGCAAGCTGCTCAACTGGGTGATCGCGATCATGCTGATCCTCGCGCTGGTCCTGTCGGCGCTGAACGCGATCACCGGGACGGCGCGCTCGCTGCACCAGATGTCGACCGACGGCCAGTTCCCGCGCTTCTTCCAGCACGTGAACCGGCACGGCGTTCCCGATCGCTCGATGATGTTCAACGTCGCCTGCTCGATCCTCGTCGTGTTCGCCGGCGGGGCGGTCGAGATCTACACGTTCTCGAACGTCGGCTACCTGGCCTCGTTCATCCCGGTGCTGGTCGGCTACTACCTGCTGCGCAAGCATCGCCCGAACGTACGGCGGCCATTCAGGCTGCCGGAATGGATGAAGTACGTCGCGCTGGCGATGGCGGCGCTGTATGCCGTCATCTATTTCTACGGCGGTCCCGTCTACGCGAGCTGCTCGTGTAACGCGGCGGGACGGAAGACGCTGCCGTACTACTTCATCGGGATCGGCGTGTTGCTGATGTATCTGCCGCTGTACTACTGGAGAAAGCGGGACGACCGGCGTAACGAGGTGGCGGCCCCAGCCGCAATGCCCGCGGCCGGAGCCGCGGCGGGAACCGCCGCCGGTCCATGAGCGCGCCCGGGGCGATGCGCGAGCCGATGCCGAGCGCTGAGGCAGGGTTTCAGCGGATCCTGCTGGCCTCCGAGGGCCGTCCGATCTCCGAGGCGGCGATCGACCGGACGATCGAACTCGCCGCGGCGTCCGGCGCCAGCGTGCACGTGTTCTCGATCGCCCGCGTGCACGGCGTGGCGTTTGGCATGCCGAACCCCGGGCTGCTTCCGACCAAGGTCGAGTGGAAGGCGCAGCACGAACTGGTGGCCAAGGCGGTCAAGCGGCTGCGGCGCAAGGGATTGGAGGCCGACGGCCACGTCCTGGGAACGCGTAAGTCCACCAAGCGGATCCTCGACGAGGCCGCGAAGGAGGGTTGCGAGGCGATCGTGATGGCGGCTGACCCCGACCGCAACCGGGTGGTCGGCGACCTGCTCTGGTCCCAGGAACCCCAGCGAGTCCGCCGCCGCTCGAAGCTGCCGGTGATCCTGGTGCTTGACGAGGGTTGATCGTCCAGGGCTACGGGGCAGCCGTCGGCCGGCCGTGCAGCCGCGCCAGCTTGATCGCCAGCTCGAGCGACAGCAGATCGTCCTGGTCGAGGCTCAGCCCGGTCAGCTCCTCGATCCGGCCGAGCCGCTGGCGCAGGGTGTTGGGATGGATGTACAGCGCGCGTGCGCTCTCGATCACGCTGCGCCGTTCCGCGAGGTAGCGCTCGAGCGTGTCCAGCAGTGCCGTGCGGCGTTTGCCGTCGTAGGCGATCAGTCGATCGACCGCGGCGCGCATCCGGTCGTGCGGCGCGTCCTCCGGCGAAATGTGCACGAGGTACCGGTACGCGCCGAGCTGTGAGTAGGCGATCGCGCCGCCCTCACCGAGCAGCGCCCGCCCGATCGTCGCGGCGTCAACCGCCTCGCGGTACGCACGAGCGGCGTCGGTGGGAGCCTCGCGCAGCTCGCTGATGCCCAGCGCCGCACCACAGCTCTGGCCGAGCTCCCGGCAGATCCGCACGATCTCCTCGGTCCGCTGGGGTCGGCGAGTTCCGAGCGTGAGCAGGGCGCGAACGGGGCCGGGACCCACCTCGATCGCGGTGTGCGGCGCCAGCTCGGCCAGTCCGCGACCGAGCTCCTCGGCCGCGACGAGCCATTCTCCCGATGCCTGTTCACGGCCGGGAGTGGCCTCGGCACAGATCAGCAGGTACGGCCCGGTGAGATCGCAGCGAACTTCCGCCGCCTTGGCTGCGGCGAACGACGTCGCCCCCGCGGCCAGCGCCTCGAACAGGTCCTTGATGATGTTGGCCTTGGTCAGCCCCTCGATCAGCTCGGCGCGCTTGATCGCGATGGCCGTCACGTGCGCGATCGAACGGGCGATCTCGGTCTCCTCGTCGGTGAACCGCCGTTCGGCCGGCGAGCCGGCACACAGCAGCCCGACACGCTCCCCGCCGGCTGACAGCGGGGCGACCAGCAGGTCCGATACCTCCAGATCCGGCCACAGCGCCCGCGCGGCGGGACGGTCGCCGCGGCCGTCGAGTGCGGCCAGCAGCAGACCGGCGGCGGACATGGCCGGTGATACCGAGGCGGCGTCAGGGGACGATGCGAGCATCTGCAGCCCAGTGCCGTCGGGATCGGTGCGGTACAGCTGGCAGACCTGGGCACCGAGAATCCCTCGGGTTCCCGCGGCCACGAGTTGCGCCAGGCGCCCAGCATCGTCCGCTGCCGCCAATTCCTGGGCCAGCCCGGAGAGGCTGGTCAGGGCGTCGACCCGTCGCCGCTGCAGGTCGTAGAGCTGGGCGTTCTCGATCGCGCCGCTGACCAGTGAGGCGATGTGGACCAGCAGCTTCACGGTCTCCTCGGTGAACTCGTGCGGAGCTTCGGTGTGCAGCACGATCACCCCGATCGTGTCTCCCGAGCGCGACAGGATCGGGACTGCGACCATCGACTGGAAGCGCTCCTCCTGCAGCAGCGGCACGTACTTCATCCGCGGGTCCTCCATCGCGTGGTCGCGGATGAACTCCGGAGTGCGGTGACGGGCCACCCAACCGGTCAGACCGTCCTCGAGGGCGAACTGCACACGTCCGACCGCCTCGGCGAACACCGGGGACGCCGCTCTGATGGTCAGCCGGTCGTCCTCCAGCAGATAGATGAAGCACGCGTGGCAGCGCGTCGCGTCGGTGGCCAGGTCGATGACGCCCTGGAGCATCGGCAGCACCTCCAGGGAGGAGGAGACCAGCTTGATGACCCCGTACAGCGTCTGGTTCTCCTCGCGGAGGCCACGCAGTCCAGCGCCTGACTCGACATCCACCGACACTCGCTGATGCACCTCCTATGTGCGCACCGAACATGCTAGCCGTCGCTAAGGGGACGTCCGTGCCATTGCCGACCCGGCGCCAGACAGATATATCTCCGGGCATGCCAAAACAGCCCCAAGATGCCGACGACGTCCGCAAGGCGGTCAAGGACGGGGACGTCGAGTTCCTGTTCGCGCAGTTCGTGGACATGCACGGCAAGCCCAGCGCCAAGCTCGTACCGGCCCACCACCTGGATGATCTGCTCGAGGACGGGGCGGGATTCGCCGGCTTCGCCGCGGGGGACATCGGACAGGGGCCGCACGACCCGGACATCGCCGCGATCCCCGATCCCCGCAGCTTCACGATCCTGCCCTGGCAGCCCAACGTCGCCCGGCTGGCCTGCGACGTGACGGTCGAGGGTCAGCCGTGGCCCTTCTGCCCGCGGACGATCCTGCGCAACGCCGTCGAGCGGGCCGCCTCCAAGGGCTACGAGCTGATGATCGGCGCCGAGCTCGAATACTTCCTGCTGCGCCGGGGCGCCGACGGCAAGCTGGAGCTCGCCGACCCGCTCGACACGCTGGAGCAGCCCTGCTATGACATGCGCGCGCTGACGCGGAACCTGGATTTCGTCTCCACCGTGTCTAAGGCGATCACCGGCCTGGGCTGGGACAACTACGCCACCGATCACGAGGACGCCAACGGGCAGTTCGAGCAGAACTGGCAGTTCGCCGATGCTCTGACCACCTGCGATCGCGCGATCTTCTTCCGTTACATGGTCGAGACGCTGGCCCAGCAGCAGGGACTGATTGCCACGTTCATGCCCAAGCCGTTCGCGCACCTGACCGGGAACGGCTGCCACTTCCACATCAGCTTGTGGAAGGATGGTGAGAACGTGTTCGCCCGGGACCCCGGCGACGATCCGCGGGGCCTGGGGCTCTCGGAGCTTGGATACGGATTCCTCGCCGGGCTGAAAGAGCATGCCAAGGCGTACATCGCGGTGACCGCGCCGACGGTCAACTCGTACAAACGCCTGCGGGTCGGCGCACCGACGAGCGGCGCCACCTGGGCGCCCGCCTACGTGAGCTACGGCTACAACAACCGCACGCAGATGCTGCGTATCCCGGCGCCGGGCCGGATCGAGGACCGCACGGTGGACGGGTCCTGTAACCCCTACCTCGCCGCCACGGCGATGCTGGCGGCGGGACTGGACGGAGTCGAGCGCCAGCTGGACCCCGGGGAGCCCAACGAGGTCAACCTCTACGAGATGGAGGCGGCCGAGCGGGCGGCCAAGGGAATCGAGCTGCTGCCCACCAACCTGCTCGACGCGACGCGTGAGCTAGAGCAGAACGCGGTGCTTCGCTCAGCGCTCGGGGTGACGCGCGACGGCGACTACCTCGACTACTTCGTGAAGATCAAGCAGGGCGAGGTGCAGTCCGCGCATGAGCAGATCACCCAGTGGGAGCTCGATCGCTACCTGCAGCTGTTCTGAGCTTCCCCCTCACTCACATCCGCCGCCACAGCCCGCCGTCGCCCCCCTGCCCTGATCTGGTCAGCGAGGCGACGGTCTGGGGCTCGCGCCGGTCGAGCAGCGTGGCCAGCGCGATGAACGCCTTCGCCGTGGTCAGCGCGTCGCCCAGCGCGTGGTGCGGCGGCTCCCCCGGCTGCCCGAGCTCCGAGGCCAGCTTCTCCAGCGACACCCAGGGCGGCGCCTCGCCATCGCGCTCGCGCAGCCAGGCGCGCCCGAGGATCTCGGTGTCAGCGGCGGCCGGCAGTTTCACGTGGCGGCGGGAGAACAGTGGGCCTAGAAAGTTGCGCTCGACCGCGGCCGTGTGAAACACCGGCGTGCGCCCCGCCAGCATCTTGAGCATCCGGTCAACGGCGTGTGCGAGCGGGGGAGCGTCCGCCAGGTCGGCCACGCGCAGCTTGTGCACCAGCACCGCCCCATGCTCCGAGCGGCGTGTGGTGCGAACCAGCGTATAGAGCGACTCCCCCAGCACGATCCGCCCGTCCTCGATCGGGACCGCTCCCACCGCGATGATGTCGTTACGGCGCGGATCGAGGCCCGTCAGCTCGAGGTCCAGCGAGCACCATCTGGCCTGGCGCCACGGAGTCTCGTCCGCCGGCCGAGCGACGGCGACGAACTCGGCCGCGGCGCCCTCAGGCGGGCGGCGCAGCCTCATCCGCGCAGCCCTCGCTGCACGCCGGACACCGCGCGGAACACGTCCCGGAGATGATCTCGGGTCAGAGCGCTGAGCGCGCGCGGCTCGAGCTGGTCATCGGGACGTCCTCCGGCGGCGAGCTGCTCCATGTGGTGGGAGATGCGCAACTCGTGAGCGAGCTCGAACGCCTCGCTCAGCGTTCGCGCGTTCGCGTCGCTGAGCACGCCGGCGGCGGCGCCGCCGTTCAGCCGCTCAGCCGTGGTGCCTTCGATCATTCCCGCCGCCGCGCCCGCCCACCGGGCCAGCTCGACAATCGGGATCACCGCCGCTCGCCGGATGTCCAGGCGATCGCCGCGCGCGCCGTCTGCTTCGAGCACGGAGTCGGCGTCGAAGCCGGTGGGTGGGGTGTAGGCGAGCGCCCGGCGGGCGAGCGTTGCCACCAGCTCGTCTCGGCGCTGCTCCCCCACGACGGGCAGCGGGTCGCGCGGGGTTCCCCAGAGCGCGCGGCGATCGACGAGCACCGACAGCGTCAGCTCGTCGTCGAAGTCGGCCTGAACCCACTCGTCCCCGGACCGGGCGATCACCTCCCCGGGCAAACCGCAGCGGCCCAGATCGGCCTGCACCTTCTCGATCCAGCCCGGCGGAGTGGGCTCGCTGCACACCACCGCGCCCCGGGCGATCGAGGCCGGCGTCAACTCGCGGCGGGCGTGGCTGCCCAGCGCCACCCACACCAGGCCGTCGGCGGGTAGCCGAGCGGCCGGCCCGGCCAGCTCGAGCACGCGGACGGTCACCGCGTCGACGAGGGCCGAGAGCACGCGGGCGACCTCAAGCGCGCGGAGGTTGGCGGCGTGCAGCTCGACGACGATCTCCGGCAGCCGGGCCGAGACGCCGGCCAGCGAGTCGATGTCCTTGGCGCGAGCGATCGCGCGGCGGGCGCCGAACCAGGAGCGCGGCTGGACCGCGAACAGGTCCGCGTCCTCGACCACGCCGACGAGCTGTCCGCGCTCGGAGACCACCGGCGCATGCCGGATGCCACGCTCGAGCAGCTCGAACAGGACCTCTCCGGCCAGCCGGTCGGGGGTGACGGTGAACACCGGGGTGGTCATGACGGTCGAGACCGGCGCGGTCACCGGGAGGCCCGCGGCAACGATCCGGGTCCTGATGTCCCGGTCGGTGACGATTCCGAAGCCGCGCCCTCGGAAGTCCACGATCGCACACGTAGCCGCGGCTGCGGTCATCCTCCGCGCCACCTCGCGAATGTTCTCCATCGGCTCGCAGCGCACGGTCGCGGAGCGGATCAGCTTCGCCACCGGCTGGTTCGTCGTCTCCTGCAAACCGACCGACAACTCGCGGCTGCGGGCGCGCTCGAGCAGCGGCCGCGCCACGGCGGCGGGAATCCGGTAGAGCAGCGTGTCCTCGGCGGCCCGCGCCTCGAACCCCGGCGGCAGCCCGGACAGCATCGCGGCGTGCCCGAAGGTGTCGCCGGCCCCGAGCAGGTCCAGCAGCTTGCCCTCGTGGGAGATGTCGACCCCGCCGCTGTGGATGACGCGCAGGAACGTGACCGGTCCGCCGTCCTCGCTGAGGATCGTGCCCCCCGTCGGGTAGAACTCCATCTGCGTCTGGGCCACGACCTCGCCGAGCTCCTCCGGCGCCAGCGCATCGAACGGGGGCCGCAGAGCAAGGAAGCGCGCGATCTCACTCAGGCCGGCGTCCAGCTCAACCTCTCAAGGCGCGTATGAGCATTCTGCAACGGTATCCGGCCGGAGCGCGGACCCGATACGGTGCGCGGCAATGAGCGAGTCCGCCCCTTCGCTCCCGGGTCCGGGTCCAGGTCGGCTGGCCCGCTGGCGCCACGCGCTGAGCACGGTCAACCCCCCCGCGGGTGAACTCGACCAGGTGTCCCGCTGGCTGGTCATCACGCGGGCCGGAGTCCTGCCGATGACGCTGACCGCCGGGGCGCTCGCCGGCCTGTTGGCCGCCGGGCAGCCCGGCTTTGCCGCCGGCTGGTACGCGCTGTCGTTCCTGGGCATCGTCCTCGCCCACGTCTCCAACAACCTGGTCAACGATTTGTTCGACACCGATACCGGACTCGACACCGGCGACTACCCCCGGGCCCTGTACGCGCCACACCCGATCCTGTCCGGGATGATCAGCCGGAGGGGACTGGTGCGAGCCGCGGTGTTCGTGAATGTTCTTGACGTGGCGATCCTGGTGGCGCTGGTGCTGGCCCGAGGCTGGGTCGTCCTTGCGTTCGGAGTCGCGGGCGTGGTCCTCAACGTGGCCTACACCGCCCCGCCGCTGCGGCTGAAGAAGCGCGGGCTGGGCGAGCTCGACGTGCTGCTCGTGTGGGGTCCGCTGATGATCGCCGGCACGTACTACGCCGCGGTCGGACGCGTCCCCTGGCAGGTATGGGTGGCCGGGATCCCCTACGGATTGCTCTGCACCTCGGTCCTGATGGGCAAGCACATCGACAAGCTGCCCTGGGACGAGGCCGCCGGCATTCGCACGCTGCCGGTGATCCTCGGCGAGCGCCGGGCGCGACGAGCGACCGAGGGCCTGATGGTCGGCTTCTACGTGGTCGTGGGGGCGAGCGTCGCCGTCGGGGCGTTGCCCTGGCCTTCGTTGGCCGCGTTCGGAGCGGTGCCATTGCTGCTTCGTGCGCTGCGGGCATTGCGGCGGCCGCGGCCGGAGAGGCCGCCGCGCGGCTTCCCGGTGTGGCCGCTGTGGTTCGCGGCGTTCGTGTTCACGCACACGCGCCGGGCCGGCGCGCTGCTGGTGGCCGGGATGGCCGTGGCGGCGGTGTTCGGTCTGGGGCCGGAGTGGTTGCGGGGGTAGGGCGGCCCGGCGCCCCCCCGCCGTCCGATCTCGGACGCGAGATCTCAGCGGAACTGCACATTGAGAGAGCGCTCCGGGGCGCCCCATCGGTCGCTGGGGGCCGCCGGCCGAAATTGGCATCAGAACACGTCAATCCGCGCGCGACGCTCGACGCTTGCCGTGAGAGCCGCGCTATGCACGGTCCACACGTTACGCATCCCGTCCGCCGCATTCGTTGACGCGTTACGACGCCCGCTGACGCCGCTCGTGCGTCGTCGGCCGCGAGCGCAAAGCCGCAGTTCTCTCGCCTCTCACGGCGGTCGAGGCCCCGCATCAACTTGAGAACGCGCCGTCCTCCGCAGCCCCCCGTCCTCCGCAGCCCCCCGCCGCCGACTGAACGTCCGTACTACAGGGGCAGTTCCGCCCATACCTCGAGCTGGCGGTTTCGTTCAGTCCCCCACCGGCACGCGAGGGACTCGACGACCCACAGCCCCATCCCACCAGGATGCCCGGGGTCGCCATTACGGCGAGCCGGCGTCTTGTTGGAGCGTCCCGAATCGATCACCGCGATCCGCAGCCCGCGGGGGACAGCGCGTCGTCGCGGACCGCATCGATCGCGACCAGCTTGGCCCGCTTCGACACACCCTTCGGATACCCGCTCACCCGAGCTTGACGCGGCAAGTTTTGCGCGAGGCCGGATTCCGGGCTTTCCGGGTGCCGCCTTGGAGCGGTCACCGCGGCGGTAAGGTGTGGCGGCGGGGACGATCGGGCGACGCGGTGCACCAGGCTTGAGGCGGCCATCAGCAAGCACGACAATCCACGGATCACCGACGACAGCGCGCTGTCGAGTCATGTGCTCAAGGCCTCGCCGGAGGCGGTCATCATCATGGGCGCAGATGGGCTCGTGCGGGAGTGGAATCCCGCTGCGGAGATCGCCTTCGGGTATTCCAGAGCCGAGGCGGTCGGCAGCGAGTTGTCGGAGCTGATCATTCCGGAACCGCTCCGGGACGCGCACCGGTACGCCATGGCCCGGTACTTGGAAACGGGCGAGGAAACGGTCCTCGGGAAACGTCTGGAGCTGAGCGGGCTCCGCCGCGACGGCTCGGAGTTCCCGGTGGAGCTGACGATCACCGTCCTCCGGGAGTTCGATCCCCCGCTGTTCTTCGCCTTCGTTCGGGCCGCGGGCGACGGCGACGCCCTACCGCGCCGCGAGAACGCCCGGCTGCAGCAGCGGATGGCGTTTCTCGCCCAGACGAGCCTGGTGCTCGACCGCTCGCTCGACTACAACGAGACGCTGCGGACGCTCGCCGATCTGACCGTCCCCTCGCTGGCGCAGCTGACGGTGATCGACCTGCTGGACGACGACGGCACCGTGCACACAGCCGTCGCTGCCGCCGCTGATCCCGCACGGGCACGGGACGTGGAGAGTATGCGCGAGGCGCATCCGCTCGCCCTGGATGGATCACATCCCGTGGCAGCCGTGCTGCGCTCGGCCCAGCCGGTACTGCTTCCCGCCATGACGCCGAATTTCCTGCGTGGCATCGCGGCCGGGAATGAGCACTTCGCACTGATGCGCCGCCTGCGCTACCACTCCGCCATCGTGGTGCCTCTGATCGCCCGCCGGCGTGCACTCGGGACGCTGTCGCTCCTGCGCATGGAGGGCACGCCGTCCTACAACCAGGACGATCTCGTGCTGGTTGAGGAGCTGGCCCGCCGAGCGGCGATGGCGATCGACAACGCCCGCCTGTTCGAGGCGACTCGCCACATTGCCAGGACTCTCCAGGCCAGTCTGCTCCCCCAGGCGCTGCCCGAGATCCCCGGCGTGCGGGTCGCCGGGCGCTACCGGGCCGCCGCGGCGGACCAGGAGGTGGGAGGCGACTTCTACGACGCGTTCACGATCGGCGCCGACCGCTGGGGGATCGTGATCGGTGACGTCTGCGGCAAGGGCCCCGAGGCGGCGGCGCTCACCGCCCTGGCTCGCTACACGATCCGGGCGCTGTCGGATCATTCGCCGGCCAAGGTCCTGACACGGCTCAACGATGCGGTGCTGCGGGAAGGCGACTCCGCCTCGAACCGGTTCCTGACCGGCATTTTCGCCGTGGCGCAGGCCCGGGACGGGAAGCTGCACCTGGAGCTGGCCGCCGGCGGTCACCCGCCGCCGGTGCTGCTGCGCCGCGATGGCTCGGTCGAGCAGGTCGACGTCGGCGGGCCGCTGATCGGCGTGATCGAAGCGCCGGACTACACATCCGCGAGTTGCCTGTTGCACCCCGGGGACACGATGGTGCTCTACACCGATGGGCTCACCGACGCTCGCGCGCCCGCGCAGATCCTCTCCGGCGCCGACGTGTTGGCCCTGCTGGCGCGCGGGCACCGGATGCCGGCGGACCGCCTGGCCGAGTTCCTCGAGCACGAGGCCACCGGCGGCGAGGCCCCCAGAGACGACATCGCGCTGCTCGTGGTTCAGCTGGCGGACATGGAGTAGATCACTCCACGAGCTCGGCAAACAGCGCCTGCAACGTTTCGGCCGGATCCGCGGAGAGTCCGGTGTGCACCTTTGATGGCTGGATGATCGTGCTCGAGGGCGCCACCAGCCACCCGAACCGCTCCGAGGCCGGGAGCACCGCGATTGGCCCGGCTCCGGGTTCACCAGCCGCCACGCTGACCAGCGCCTCGAGTTGGCCGCGTACATCGGTCACCGCGATCCCCGGGGCAAGTGCCTCCAGGCGCCGCTCGTCGAGCTGCACGCGCGCGCCCAGGAAGTCCCGCTGGCGGCAGTAGAGGACGACGCCGGCGTTCAGCCGCTCCCCCCGCTCCACGCGCGGCACGACGCGCAGGATCGCGTAGGCGAACGCTTTACGCGCCACGCCGGGCACGTTCGGCCTCCTCGGCAAAGGCGCCACCCTGAACCCGCCGGGTCAGGTATTCGGAGTAGATCTCCGGCCCGTCACCGACAAACCACTCGGGCGGCACCAAGGCGACGATCTCGTCGATGACCCTCCCGTCCAACTGGGGGGAGAGCCTCGCCTGGGCGTCGAGGATCGATCCCGAATGCCCCAGCAGCACGTGCTCGGAGATCATCGGAAAGCCCCGCGTCGCGTGATCAGCGGGGACCAACCCGCCGTGCTGGAGGTAGCGCGCTGCGCCGTGGTCGATCAACCATAGTCGGCCGTGCCAGAGCAGCAGGTTGGGATTACGCGGGGTGCGGTCCACGTTGGTGACGAGCGCGTCGAGCCACACGATGTCCGCGGCCAGCGCAGGTTCGGGGGCGAACGGGCCGCCAGGGGTGTAGGGCAGGGTGCCGGGAAGGAAGTCCACGCCCAGGTTGCTGCCCGCGCTGGCTTCCAGCAGGTCCTGGATCTCGGGATCGGGCTCCGCGGCGCCGAGCATCGGGTCGAGCTCGATCCGCACGAGCTCGGGGACCAGCAGGCCCAGGTGTCGCGCCAGCTCCCCCGCGATCACCTCGGCCACCAGCGCTCGGGGCCCCTGACCGGCGCCGCGGAACTTGACCACGTACAGGCCATCATCGTCGGCCTCGACCAAACCCGGGAGCGATCCGCCCTCGCGCAGCGGGATCACATAGCGCGTCGCGTCGACGTCGCGGAGGGCGGTGGCGATCGTCATACGAGCAAACCTACCCACCACGCGTCCGGAGCGGGGTGGCGGGGGCGTCCCGACCCGGTGGCGGGAGCGTCCCGATCCGGTGGCGGGTGCGTTCTACCATGGAGCTGGATGCTCCTCTCGGTCCTCGATCAGTCTCCGATCTCCGAAGGGTCGTCAGGCGCCGAGGCGCTCGCCAACACGCTGGACCTCGCGCGGCTGGCCGACGAGCTCGGCTATCACCGCTACTGGGTCGCCGAACACCACGGCGGTCCAATGCTGGCCGGCCCCAGCCCCGAGGCGCTGATCGGCCCGATCGCCTCCGGCACCCAGCACATTCGCGTCGGGAGCGGGGGCGTGATGCTGCCTCACTACAGCCCGCTGAAGGTCGCCGAGACGTTCTCGGTCCTGGCGGGCCTGTATCCGGAGCGAATCGATCTGGGAATCGGTCGGGCCGCGGGGACGGACCCCCTGACCACGTTCGCCCTGCAACGCGACCGGCGCCAGGCCTCGCCCGACGACTTCCCCCAGCAGCTCGCCGAGCTGCTCGGCTATCTGGACGACAGCCTCCCTGGCGACCACCCGTTCGCGCGGCTGGCGGTCTCGCTCCCGGGACGGCCGGAGCTGCCGGGCGTGTGGCTGCTGGGATCCTCGCCGCAGAGCGCGATCTGGGCCGCGCAGCTGGGCCTCCCCTACGCCTTCGCGGACTTCATCAATCCCGGCGGCTCGGACATCGCCGCCAGCTATCGCAGCCAGTTTGCCGCTGAGCGCGGGCTGGGCTCGCAGCGCACCGCGGTGGCGGCCTGGGTGCTGTGCGCGGACACCGACGAGGAGGCCCAGCATCTCTCGACGAGCAGCCGGATGACGTTGACCCTCCTGCGGCGCGGACAGCTGATCGCCGTGCCCGCGCCGGAGACCGCCGTCGAGTTCCTCCGGCGCGAGGGCAAGCCGGTCAATGGGTCGCTGCCCGGCCGCCGCGGGATCATCGGTTCGCCCGCGACGGTCCGTGCCGGAATCGAGCAGCTGGCCAGCGAGTACCTCGCCGATGAGGTGATAGTCGTCACCATCACCCACGATCATGCGGCGCGCCGGCACTCCTACGAGCTGATCGCCGAAGCGATGGACCTGCAGCCCCCGGTCTCTCACATCCACCCTGCCCTCGGCGTTATAGGCACATGATCTACACGAAAATCGGTTCGCCCATCGGACCGTTGCTCCTGACCGGAGATGGCGAGGCGCTGCAGGGCCTGTCCATGCAGGGAGGACGGCGGCCGGTGGCCATCTGCCCGGACTGGCGGCGCGAGGACGACGCGTTCGGCGCCGTCCGGAGCCAGCTGGGGCAGTACTTCTCCGGCCGGCGACATGCGTTTGAGCTTGACCTGGCACTGGCGGGCAATCCGTTCGAGCTGGCCGTCTGGAAGGCGCTCCAGCAGATCCCGTACGGAACGACGACCAGCTACGGGGCGCTGGCCCAGCGGATCGGCCACCCGTCCGCGGCTCGCGCGGTCGGCTTGGCGAACGGCCGAAACCCGATCGCCCTGATCGTGCCGTGCCACCGCGTGATCGGCGCCGACGGATCGCTCACCGGCTTCGGCGGTGGGCTGGAGCGCAAGCGCTTCCTGCTCGACCTGGAGACAGGCGTGCTGCCGCTGCTCAGTTCACCGCAGCTGATCTCGGCCTAGCTGGTCGCGCCGCCGTCGAGCGCTCGGGCCGCGGCGTCCACGAAGCCGCGGGCCACGACGCTGCCGATCCCGCCGAGCGGGACCAGCCGCGGAACGGATAGCTGCGCGTCGAGCTCAACGTCGATCTTGGTCCCGCGCTGCGCCTCGGCAACCCGCCAGGTGACCGAGAACAGCTCCCGGTCACGATCGTCGTGCGGGATCCGGGTCAGCTGGACCGTGCCGGCCGGCTCGGTCTCGACCGACAGGAGCAGATCGATGTCCCGGGTGAAGGGCCCCTGCGAGACGTGCAGTGTCGTCCGCGCCGTGGTCGCGGTGCCATCACTGCGGCGCTCGAGCACCTCGACGCGGCGAACCACGTCCGGATACCAGGACGGGTAGCGCTCGACAGCGCTCAGCAGCTCAAGGCTCTGCGCGACCGACGCGCTGACCCGCGTGGTTGCCGCTCCCTGAAGCTCTTTCACAGGATCGCGCGGCTAGAGCTGTCGAGAGGACCAGAGCAGACCGGCCAGGATCACGCTCACCGCCGCCACGACGAGCCCGATGATCCAGCCCTGCACCTTGCTTGCCGCAAGAATCGCCCCGAGCGCGACGCCAATGGCGATGATCCCAAAGGTCGCGATCAGGCGGACCAGCAGGCGCTCGAGTCCAAAGCGGCGCTGGCCGCGGCGCGGGAGCATGTTCCCGCGAGCCTCTCCTGCTGCGGTCCGCGCGGATGACTCCGGCTCGGGACTCGGCGTCGATAACGAATCGCCGGCCGGCTCGTACGGCGGCTCCGCCGTCTCTGGCTCATGCGACCCGGGGGCCGACCGTGGGGGTTCGTCTGCGCCCATATTCAGATTCTCCCCGAAGGACTGTAATCGGAAACGCCGATCCCGGGTAGGATCGCAGGGCAGTGATCGCCTCTGGTTCGCGAAGCTGATGCCACGCTGGGTCTACGACTTCGCCCACGGCTCCATGGAGATGCGGGACTTGCTCGGTGGCAAGGGCGCGAATGTCGCTGAGATGACCCGGGTGCTCGGCCCCGAGCGTGTGCCGGCCGGCTTCACGATCACCACCGAAGCGTGTGCCGAGTACATGCGGGCGGAACGCCACGAGCCCGAGGAGATGGCCGTGCAGGTCGCCGAGGCGCTCGAGCGCTTGGAGCAGCACAGCGGCAAGGCGCTCGGGGATGACCAGGACCCCCTCCTCGTCTCCGTTCGCTCCGGCGCGCGTGAGTCGATGCCCGGGATGCTGGACACCGTCCTCAATCTGGGGCTGAACGACGAATCGGTGGCGGGCCTCGCTCGAGCCACCGAAAACGAACGCTTCGCCTGGGACTCCTACCGGCGCTTCGTCCAGATGTTCGGGAACGTCTCGCGCGGCATCCCGGGTGAGGTGTTCGAAGACGCGATCCGCGCCGCGAAGGACGCCCGCGGCGTCAGCGACGACACCGAGCTCGACGTCGACGCGCTGAAGGAGCTGACCGAGACGTTCAAGCGCGTCTATCGCGAGCACACCGGCGAGGACTTTCCCCAGGACCCCAAGGAGCAGCTGCGGCTGTCCATCCGGGCGGTGTTCGACTCCTGGGTGGGCGACCGTGCAGTGTCTTACCGACGGATGAATCGGATTCCCGACGAGTGGGGCACGGCGGTCAACATCCAGCAGATGGTGTTCGGAAACAAGGGCGACACCTCGGGGTCCGGCGTCGCCTTCTCACGCAATGAGGTGACCGGCGCGCCTGCGCCCAGCGGGGACTTTCTCCCCAACGCGCAGGGCGAGGACGTGGTGTCCGGGGTTCGGACGCCCCGGGACATCGACGAGATCAAGGAGTGGCTGCCCGAGGTGCACTCCGAGCTGATGAAGATCCTGCGCACGCTCGAGCAGCACTACAAGGACATGCAGGACACGGAGTTCACCGTCGAGGAGGGCCGGCTGTTCATGCTCCAGACGCGCAACGCCAAGCGGCCGGCCCAGGCGGCGGTTCGGTTTGCCGTCGACGCCGTCGAGGAGGAGCTGCTGACCCGCGAGGAGGCGCTGCTGACGATCGATCCGGCTTCGCTTGACGCGCTCCTGCACCCCACCTTCGATCCAAAGGCGGAGTTCGAGATCCTGGCCACTGGCGTCAACGCCTCGCCCGGAGCCGCCAAGGGCGAGATCGTCTTCACCGCGGACGACGCGGTGGCGGCGGCCGAACAGGACCGTGACGTGATCCTCGTGCGGCCGTTCACCGATGCCGGCGATGTGGCCGGCTTTCACGCCGCCAAGGGGATCCTGACCTCCGAAGGCGGCAAGGCCTCGCACGCCGCCCTGGTGGCCCGGGGAATGGGTCGCCCCGCGGTCGTCGGAGTCGACGCGCTGGTGATCGACCTGGCCGCCAGGACCGTTCGCGTCAACGGCACGGAGCTGCACGAAGGCGACCGGATCGCCATCGACGGCACGCTCGGGTCGGTCACGACCGAGGATGTGCCGCTGGTCGAGGCCCGGGTGGACGAGAACTTCGAGACGGTGCTGAGCTGGGCCGACGATGTCCGCCGGCTCGGTGTGCGAGCCAACGCCGACACACCGGAGGACGCGACCCGCGCGCGTGAGCTCGGTGCTGCCGGCATCGGGCTGTGCCGCACCGAGCACATGTTCATGGCCGAAGACCGCCAGCCGAAGATGCGCGCGATGATCATGGCCGACACGACGGAGCGCCGCCGCGAGGCTCTGTCGGAGCTGCTGCCGCTCCAGCAGCAGGACTTCGAGGGTCTGTTCGAGGCGATGGCCGGGCTGCCGGTGACGATACGCCTGCTCGACCCGCCGCTGCACGAATTTCTGCCCAACCTGCCTGACCTGGCCACCCAGGTCGAGCACGCACGGATGGAGGAATCCGACGATCTGGCCGATCTCGAGCGCCTCCAGGCGCGAGTCGAGGAGATCTCCGAGGAGAACCCGATGCTCGGCACCCGTGGCTGCCGCCTGGGCATCCTCTATCCGTAGATCTACGAGATGCAGGTGCACGCGATCTTCCGCGCTGCCAAGGCCGCGTCGGAGTCTCCTCACCTGGAGATCATGATCCCGCTGGTCGACTACGAGCAGGAGCTCGAGCTGATGCGCGAACTCGTCGTCGGGGTGGGCGAGGAGGAGGACCTCCGCGAGGGCGAGGACTACTCTGTCGGGACGATGATCGAGCTCCCGCGCGCGTGTTTCGTCGCCGATCGGATCGCCAAGTTCGCCGACTTCTTCTCATTTGGCACCAATGATTTGACCCAGACCGCGCTCGGCTTCTCGCGCGACGACGTGGAGTCGAAGTTCGTTCCCACGTACCTGAAGAAGAAGATCATCGATCGCAGCCCATTCGAGACGATCGACCGCCCCGGAGTCGGTTGGCTGGTCCGGCTGGCCGCCTGGGTCGGCCGCGAATCGGTCCCGGGGCTGAAGCTCGGGATCTGCGGCGAGCACGGCGGCGACCCCGAGTCGATCGAGTTCTTCCACTCCGCCGGGCTGGACTACTTCTCCTGCTCTCCCTTCCGGGTGCCGATCGCCAGGATCGCGGCGGCGCAGGCGGCGATCGAGCACCCGCTGGAGGGGTTCGGTAACTAAGAAAGATCAACGCCGCGGTCTACTCACTGTCCCGTGAACCCGTGAGCAGCCGGGCGTATGACGCGGTGGTCGTCGGCGCCGGCCACAACGGCCTGGTCGCGGCGGCGCTACTCGCCCGCGCCGGCCGGTCGGTGCTGGTGCTCGAGCGCTCGTCGCGGATCGGCGGCGCTGCCGTGTCGCACAGCCCGTTTCCCGGAGTCGACGTTCGCCTGTCGCGGTATTCGTACCTGGTCAGCCTGTTCCCCCGGGCGCTCGCGCGTGAGCTCGGGCTTGCGCTGGAGCTGCGGGCCCGCCAGATCTCCTCGTACACGCCGGACGGCGACCGGGGGGTTCTCGTCCGGTCCGATCAGGCGCCCACGGGGTCGGACGGGTGGGCGGACTTCTACGGCAGCCTGGCCCGGCTGGCGAAGCGCCTGTTTCCCACGCTCACCCAGCCATTGCGCTCTCGGGACGCCTTCAGGCGCCTGGCCGACGACGAAGCGATCTGGAGTGCGTTGATCGAGCGGCCCCTCTCCGAGGTGCTCGAGCGGACGTTCAGCTCGGACGTGATCCGCGGCGTCGTCCTCACCGACGCCCTGATCGGCACGTTCGCGGCGGCCGGCGATCCCGCGCTGCGTCAGAACCGCTGCTTTCTCTACCACGTGATCGGCAACGGGACCGGGCGCTGGGATGTGCCCATCGGCGGGATGGGCCAGCTGACCGGCGGCCTGGTCGAATGTGCCCGCGCCGCCGGTGCCGAGATCCGGACAGATGCCGAAGTCAGCTCGATCGCCACCGACGGGGCCAGCGCCGAGGTTCGGTGCGCGGACGGGATGCGATTCGGCGCCCGCCACGTGCTCGCCGCGGTTGCGCCGGCCGTCTTGGCGCGCCTGCTCGGAGTCGGCGAGCCTGACACGCCCCCGCCCGAGGGCTCGCAGCTCAAGGTCAACATGGTGCTGCGGCGCCTGCCGCGCCTACGCGACCGCGCGCTCACCCCAGAGCTCGCGTTCGCCGGGACCTTCCACGTCAACGAGGGTTACGCTCAGTTGCAGGCGGCCTACGAACAGGCCGCGGCGGGCGAGATTCCCAGCCTGCCGCCGTGCGAGCTCTACTGCCACTCGCTGACCGACCCAAGCATCCTCGGGCCGGACCTGCGCGCGGCCGGCGCCCATTCGCTGACCCTGTTCGGTTTGCACATGCCGGCCCGCCTGTTCGCCACCGACCCGGTCGGCACCAAGCGGGAAGCCGTCGAAGCCACCCTGCGCTCCCTGAACTCGGTGCTCGGCGAGCCGATCGAGGACTGCCTGTGGGTGGCGCCGAACGGCGAGCCGTGCCTGGAGGCGCTGACACCACCGGAGCTCGAATCAGAGCTGGCGATGCCCGGCGGCCACATCTTTCACCGCGACTTGGCCTGGCCGTTCGCCGAAGCCGCGGAGGAGGTCGGGCAGTGGGGTGTCGAGACCGAGCACGCCAACCTGTGGCTGTGCGGGGCGGGGGCACGCCGCGGTGGCGGCGTCAGCGGAATCCCCGGATACAACGCCGCGCAGGCCGTGCTCGCGTCCGACCTTTAGCCGACGCGCGCGGCCGCCGACTCGAGGTCGAGCTCCGTTCTGACACCGAGTCGGTTCAGCGCGTCGTTCGCCTGCTCCAGCGTGGTCGCCGACGAGACCGCCTGCGCCAGACGCCCGGTCGCCCGCATCGTCGCGCCGACGTCCAGGTACAGCGTCATCGCGGCGAGCGAGGTGAGCTCCACGGTCGCAGCACCGCTGCGGATCGGGACCGGCCCGGATACCCCGCGGAACGCCCTTACCGCCTGCGCGCTGGCTTCGGTTGGCACCATCGCCACCGCCGCCTCGAGCCGGTCGGCGACCGGCGCGGTCAATCCACGCGCGCCGCACAGGCCGCCGGCTCCCGCCACCAGCGCGATCCGTGCCAGCACCTCGGCCGGCGTGAGCTCGGCGTCGCAGCCGATCCCGAACACTCCCAGCAGTACCTCGTGTCCCGCGTCCCGCAGACGCGCAGCGGCGGCCAGCATCAGCGAATCACAGAGCGGGCTGCGCAGACCCGCCTCGTCGCCGTGCGCAAGCACGTCCCCGCCGACGTCGATGAACACCAGCAGGTCACACCCGAGCTGCTGGGCGGCGTGGGCGAGCCCGCGGGCGATCGCAGACGGGCCGTCATGGATGTCGACCAGCACCGTATCCTCGCCCAGGAACTCGGCCATCCGGGACTCAGCGAAGTACACCTCGCGGTCGGCCACCCGAGTCTTGGGCCCGGCCAGCAGGACCCCAGGAGCGAGTTCCCGGGCACCGGTGATCTCGCTCACCCGGCGCGGCCCGGCCACCGGATCGATCGCCCGCCGCTCCCAGGTTATGCCACCGAGCACCGGTGCCGCCTGGTCATAAAGGCGCGCATGCTCAGCCGTGGCGAGTGCGCCGACCACGTCGCCTCCTCCCCCCATCCCCAGAACCAGCGGACGTCTGGCGCGACGAAGCGCCAGCTCGGCATCGACTGGTGGGGCAGCGTCGGCAGCGATGAAGACAACTCTAGAGAGGGCATGTGCGGCCCGGGTGTGCGGCGAGCCGCGGTCCGGGTGTGCGGCGAGCCGCGGTCCGGACATGGTGGCCTCGATCCGAGACTCATCGAGTACCGAACCCGTACCCATCAGGTACTGTGGGACCGTGCCGTCCCTCGTGGCCAGGTGCTCGAGGAGCGCGTTTCGGAAGCTACGCGTGACGCGGCCGACTGGCGCGAGGAGCTGCGGCTGGGAATCCGGGCCTACCTGCGGACGCTCGACGACGAGCCCGTGTTCGCCCGGGTGTACCTGCTGGAATGGCCCGCCGTCGGCGCCGAGCGCGACGGCGGCATCGACCTAGAGGACGCGCTGTGAGCTGCGCCGTGCGGCTCGCCGGAAAGGAGCAGCAGTGGACCTGACCTTCAACGACACCGAGCTCGCGTTTCGCGACGAGCTTCGGGCGTGGCTGCGCGACAACGTCGCCGGCGAGGCGCCCGAGGGCGAGGACGACCATTACACGTGGCGACGGGACTTCCAGCGCCGCCTCGCGGCGGGCGGCTGGGCGGCTGTGCACTGGCCGCGCGAATATGGCGGCCGCGGGGCGACGCTCACGCAGTCGGCGATCTTCTTCGAGGAGCTTGGGCGCTCGGGCGCTCCGCTGCCGGCCAATGTTCTCGGTCTGCTGCTGGCCGGCCCCACGATCATGACCTGGGGCACCCCGGAGCAGAAGGAGCGCTATCTGGCGCCGATCGTCACCGCCGACGAGATCTGGTGTCAGGGATTCTCCGAGCCGGATGCGGGATCGGATCTCGCCGCGCTGAAGACCCGTGCGGTAAAGCACGGGGACGAGTGGATTGTCACCGGACAGAAGGTCTGGACCAGCGGCGCTCAGCATTCGAAGTGGTGCATGCTGGTGGCGCGCACCGACCAGGACGCGGCCAAGCACAAGGGCCTCACATATTTCCTGATGGACATGGAGCAGGACGAGATCCAGGTCCGGCCGCTGCGCCAGATCACCGGCGAGGCCGAATTCAACGAGCTGTTCATCGAGGAGGCGCGGATCCCGGCCGCCAACGTCCTGGGGGGCGAGGGCAATGGCTGGAAGGTGGCGCTGACGACGTTGATGAACGAGCGCGCCGGGCTGGCCTTCTTCCTCCAGGTTCGCCTGCGCCAGCTGCTCGACGAGGTTTTCGCCCACGCCAGCCAGCGAGGCCTGCTCGACGATCCGGTCGTCGCCGACAAGCTGGGCGAGCTGCACCTGAAGGCCGAGGTGCTCCGCCTGACCGCGTACCGCGGGCTGACGGCGATCGAGAAGTACGGGCAGCCGGGGCCAGAGGGGTCGCTGACCAAGTGGATGTGGTCGGAGACCAACCAGCAGCTCACCCAGTTTGCTGCCGACCTGCTCGGCGCCGAGGGACTGCGGTCGGGCAGCCGCTGGTCCTACGAGCTGCTGCGCGCCCGCGGTAACTCAATCGAGGGCGGCACCACCGAGGTGCTCAAGAACATCGTGTCCGAGCGCATGCTCGGACTGCCAAAGTCGCGCTAGTGTCCTGCTGGTTTAATAGGTTTGCAGTTAGGGTAGGTGTTGGTCATGCCTATTCCTTCTGCTGTTCTGATCGAGTTGACCGATGACGAGCGC
>JBPCMW010000042.1:0-7490 GCA_051001875.1 Solirubrobacteraceae bacterium
TCGGCACGAGCCTCTACGCGCGCTGACGATGAGACAGTCGCCTGGAGCGTCATAATCAGGGCAGGGAATCTCCTCGGTTCAGCGAAACTCCCCCCAACCATGGCCTTCCGCGACACCTGGCACCGCACGCTCGTCTACTTCGGCCTGGCCGAAGACGCCGCCTATGAGGAAGAGGTCGAGCCGTACGCCGAGCCGGAGGTTGAGCTCCAGGACAGCTACCGTGAGCGGCCCAATGTCCGGCGGCTGAGCGCCCGGCGCCGCCGCGACGAGATCGACGACATCTTTGCCGACGATTCGGTTTCCGATCGTCGGACGACGGCGCTGCGGCCGGTGGGGGGCGGACGTGGCAACGGGCGCAGCGGGGGGGACGTCCGTGTCCACTTCGTCGCTCCCAAGAGCTTCAACGACGTGCAGGACGTGGCGGACAAGTTCAAGGACACGATTCCCGTGATCCTGAACCTGCAGAGCACCGACACCGACCTCGCGAAACGTCTGATCGACTTCTCCAGCGGGCTCACCTACGCACTCGACGGTGGCATGCAGCGGATCGCTGACAAGGTGTTCCTGCTCACGCCGCGTAACGTCGAGGTCTCCGCTGAAGAGCGCGCGCGGCTGGTGGAGAAGGGTTTCTTCAACCAGTCTTAAGCCACGCTCGGCGTCCCGCGTTCGGACGCCGGTAACGTTCTCACCATGCGAGTCGGACTGATCGGTGCTGGCAACATGGCGCGTGCGCTCGCCCGCGGCTGGGGCGATCCCGTCCTCTGCTGCGATGGCGGGTCCGGGCGCGCACAGGCGCTCGCCGAGGAGTTGGGGGGCGAAGCGCTCGATGGTCCGGGCGCGGTGGCTGAGCGTGCCGACCTAGTCGTGCTCTGCCCCAAGCCCACGCAGCTCGACCACGTCGCCGCCGATGTGGCGCCGAGCGGCAAGCCGATCGCGTCGGTGCTCGGCGGCGTGACGATCTCGGCGTTGCAGGGCGCCTACCCCGGAGTCGATGTGTTCCGGCTGATGCCCAACACGCCGGTCGAGGTGCGACGCGGCGTGACCTGCATCTCCGTCGCGCCCGATGTCGACGCCGAGCTCGAGGCGGAGGTGGTGAAGCTGTTCAGCCGGATGGGCATCGTCGCACCGGTCGAGGAGGGCCAGCTCGGCGCCGCCACGGCGGCAATGGGCGTAGCTCCGGCTTACATGGCACTGCTGGCCGAGGCGCAGGTGGACGCGGCCGTGCGCTACGGGCTGAAGCCGGCGCTGGCCAGCCAGCTCGTGGTCGAGACGATGTCCGGGACCGCCGCGCTGCTGGAGTCCCGCGGGTACGACACGCTCGCGGTGCGGCGGGAGGTCGCCTCCCCAGGGGGGAGCACCGCACGCGGCTTGGCCGCACTCGAGCGCGCCGGGGTGCGCGCCGCGTTTCAGGATGCGGCCGATGCGGTCCTCGACGAGGGACGCGGCTGATGCTGGGCCTGGCGCTCACCAGGGTCGACATAGCGAACTACGTCGACGCTCTGTTCGAGGTCTACATCATCCTGATCCTGCTCTACATCGTGTTCAACCTGCTGTTCTCGTTCGGCGTTCGGCTGCCATTTGCGCGCTGGTCCGACGCGTTGCTGAACTTCCTGCGGGACGTGTGCGAGCCCTACCTGCGGATCTTTCGCCGCTTCATCCCGCCGATCGGCATGATCGACATCACGCCGATGATCGCCATCATCGTGCTCGGGTTCGCGCGCACGATCGTGGGCAACGCGATCGCCGGCGGCTGAGTCCGCCGAGGTGTCGATGGCACTGGAGGCGGGAGCATCGCCAAAGCTGAGGGCGGGCGCTTTCACACGCGCCGGGATCGTGCTGGCCGCGGTGATCGCGCTCGATCAGCTGACCAAGCACACGATCGCCACCAGCACCGCCGCAAGCGAGGGCCGGAGCGTGTTCCTCGGGGTCAAGCTGGTCCATGTCCGCAATCACGGGGTGGCGTTCGGTTTTCTCTCCAGCGGGGGTGCGATCGTGCTCGTGTTCACGCTGGCCGCCCTCGGCGCCCTGCTCTTGTACTTCTACCTGCGGCCGCAGCGGGAATGGCTGTGGCTGCCAACCGGATTGCTGATCGGGGGAGCGATCGGGAATCTGATCGACCGCGTCGCCCACGGCGCGGTCACGGATTTCATCAAGCTGCCGCTGTGGCCGGCGTTCAACGTCGCCGACATGGCCATCACGTTCGGCGTGCTGGCGCTGCTGTGGGTACTCGAAGGCCGGCGTGGCGATGCAGGCTGAACAGGCTCTCCGGACGTTGGAGGTGCCCCCGGAGGCCGAGGGGACCCGCCTGGACCTGTTCCTGGCCGGCCCGCTCGGGTCACGGTCCCGGGCCCAGAGCCTGATCGGGGCGCGCCGCGTGCTCGTCGACGGGGAGTGGCGTCCCAAGCGCCACGCTGTTGCAACGGGCGAGCTCGTCGAGGTGCGTGAGGACGAGCCCGCGCCCGAGCCCGAGGCGGACATGACGGCTCCGTTCTCGGTGGCCTACGAGGACGAGCACCTGATGATCGTCGACAAGCCCGCGGGAGTGGTCGTGCATCCGGCCCGTGGTCACCGCACCGGCACGCTGGCTCAGGCGCTGGTCGGTCAGAGTGCCGGCGGCGATGAACCCTGGCGGGCGGGAATCGTGCACCGGCTCGATCGGGACACGTCCGGGCTGCTGGTCGTGGCCAAGCGCGACCCCGTCCACCGCGCGCTCAAAGAGCTGCTGGCGCAGCGGCTGCTGCGGCGCGAGTACCTCGCGCTCGTCGACGGGCGCCCGCAAGCTCGCTGCGGCACGATCGAAGCACCGATCGGACGCGATCGTCGTGAGCGGACGCTGATGTCGATCGACTCCGAGCACCCCCGCGAGGCGCGCACCCACTTCGAGATTCTGCGAGCCCTAACCGACACCACGCTGCTACAGGTGGTGCTCGACACCGGGCGCACGCACCAGATCAGAGTCCACCTGGCGGCGATCGGCTATCCGGTGTGCGGCGACAAGCAGTACGGCGGGATGCCGCGCTACGGCCTCGAGCGGCAGTTCCTCCATGCTGCCCGCCTCGCCTTCGCGCACCCGGTGACCGGCGAGCCGATCGACGTTAGTTCGCTGCTGCCGGAGGACCTGGCCGCGGCGCTGACGGCCGCCGAGCGCCCAGGCGATTAAAAGCTTCGGCGGGGCGGCCCGTCCAAAGCCACCCCGCCGACAGTTTGCGAACCGAGCCACCGGAGGTAGGGGAAGGGAGGATCGGCCCGCGGGAGCGAGGCATCACCGAATTATGGGAAGGGTGACGCCTCGCTGTAGATTGAAACGTAGCGTGTTAAGGAAACTTGCGTAAACTTTTTTTCTTCACCTCATCCTCAATCCCGTCTCCACGGATCGCGACCCCTGCCTCGGAAGCTCTGACGAGGTGCGCGAAGACCGCCTGGCGGGCCCGTCGTTTCACACATTCACAAGGGAGTAGTAACCGTGGCTCAAGTCGGAATCAGGGAGCTGCTGGAGGCCGGAGTTCATTTCGGCCACCAGACGCGCCGCTGGAACCCCAAAATGCGCCGCTTCATCTTCGGTGAGCGGGACGGCATCTACATCATCGATCTACTGCAGACGGAGGCGCTGCTCGAGAAGGCGCGCCAATTCGCCGCCGACATCGCGCGGCGCGGCGGGACCGTGCTGTTCGTCGGAACCAAAAAGCAGGCCCGTGACGCGGTGCGGGACATCGCCACCGAGGCCGACATGCCCTATGTCAACCACCGCTGGCTCGGAGGGTTGTTGACCAACTACCAGACCATCTCGCTGCGGATCAAGCGCCTGCACGACCTCGAGCGCTATGAGACCGAGGGCCAGCTGCAGTTGCTGCCAACGCGTGAGCGGATGGCGGCCCAGGCCGACCTGGCCAAGCTCCGCGCGAACCTCGGTGGCGTCAAGAACATGCAGCGCGTACCCGATGCGGTGTTCGTGATCGACCTCAAGACCGAGGCGATCGCGGTCCGCGAGGCGCAGCGGCTCCGGATCCCGATCATCGGCCTGGTGGACACGAACTGCGATCACGACGGGATCGATTTCGTGATTCCCGGCAACGACGACGCGATCCGCTCCTGTAAGGCGGTCACCGCGGCGATCGGCGATGTCGTGTCAGAGGGACACAACCTGTTCCGAGCCGAGGAGGAGCGCGCCCGTCAGGAGCGTGAGCGGCGGGAGAACGAGGAGCGTGAGCGCCGAGAGGCCGAAGAGCGCGCCCGCCTGGAGGCCGAGGAGAAGGCCCGCCTGGAGGCCGAGGAGAAGGCCCGCCTGGAGGCCGAGCAGGCCGCTGCGGCGCAGGCTGAGGCCGCGCCGGCCGAGGCCGCCACCCCGGCCACCCCGCAGCCCGAGGTTCCGCTGGCCGCCCCAGAACCCGAGGCGCCGGCGGCAGCCCAGACCGCCTCCGCGCCTCAGCCCGAAGCTGCGCCCGAGCCCGAAGCCACGCCGCCTGCGGAGCCCGAAGCCACGCCGCCCGACGGTCAGGAGCAGGTATGAGCGAGGTCAGCGCCAAGGACGTCAAGGCCCTGCGCGACCGGACCGGGGCCGGCGTGCTCGCCTGCCGGGAGGCGCTCGGCGAGGCATCCGGCGATCTCGACCGGGCGGTCGAAATCCTGCGCGCCCGCGGCGAGGCACAGGCGGCCAAGCGCTCGGGCGCCGAGGCGCGCGAGGGCGTGGTGCAGAGCTACATCCACGCCGGAGGCAAGATCGGCGCGCTCGTCGAGGTGGACTGCCAGACCGACTTCGTCGCTCGTAACGAGAAGTTCGTCGAGTTCGCACGCGACGTGGCCCTGCACATCGCCGCCGCCGCACCGTTGGCTCTCACCGAGGAGGATGTGCCGGCGGAGGATCGCGAGCGCGAGGAGCGGATCGCCGTCGAGCAGGCCGCGGACCGTCCGGAGAACGTGCGGGAGCGGATCGTCACCGGGAAGCTCGACAAGTGGCTGGACGAGGTGGTGCTGCTGCGCCAGAAGCACGTCAACGAGGACAAGCACGGCGGTAAGACGATCGAGGAGTTGCGTACGGCGCTGTCCGCGGAGACGCGCGAGAACGTCGTGATCCGGCGCTTCGCCCGCTTCGCCGTTGGCGGTTGAACCGGTGAGCGGAGCCGTCGCCAAGCCTCCGCCCGCCTATACACGTGTGCTCCTGAAGCTCTCCGGAGAGGCGCTGATGGGCGACCTGCAGTACGGCACCGACCCGACGCGGGTGGCGGCGATCGCCCGCGAGGTGGCCGACGTGCACCGGCGCGGAGTCGAGGTGGCGATCGTGGTCGTCGGCGGGAACATCTACCGCGGCCTCGCGGCTGCGGCGGCCGGCATGGATCGAGCCACCGGCGACTACATGGGGATGCTCGCGACCGTGCTCAATGCGCTGGCGCTCCAAGACGCGCTGGAGAAGGAGGAGATCCCCACGCGAGTCCAGTCCGCGATCACGATCTCGGAGGTCGCGGAGCCCTACATCCGCCGCCGCGCGATGCGCCACCTGGAAAAGGGCCGGATCGTGATCTTCGCGGCCGGAACCGGCAATCCGTTCTTCACCACCGACACGGCCGCCGCGCTGCGGGCGGCCGAGCTCCACGCCGACGTGGTGCTGATGGCCAAGAACGGCGTGGAGGGCGTCTACACCGCTGATCCGGCCCGGGATGCCGACGCCGAGTTCATCCCGGAGATCACCCACAAGGACGCCCTCACGCGCGGGCTGCAGGTGATGGACTCGACCGCGTTCGCATTGTGCATGGACAACAACCTGCCGATCGTCGTGTTCAACATGGCCGACGGGCGCAACATCGACAAGATAGTGTCCGGTGAGAGAGTGGGGACGCTGGTGCAGACATGAGCGAGATGACCGATGAGCTGGTGGCCGACGCCGGCGAGCGAATGACCAAGTCGGTCGACGCGATCCGGCAGGAGTTCGGCTCGGTGCGCACCGGCCGAGCCAGCCCGGCGTTGCTCGACCGCGTCAATGTCGACTACTACGGAGCCATCACTCCGCTCAAGCAGCTGGCGACGATCAGCGCACCGGAACCGCGGCTGCTGACCGTCCAGCCCTACGACAAGAGCTCGATCAAGGCGATCGAGCACGCGATCCTCGAATCCGACGTCGGGCTGACCCCGAACAACGACGGCAACGTGATCCGGCTCGGCGTGCCCGAGCTGACCGAGGAGCGCCGCCGGCAGCTGGTCAAGGTGGCGCGGCAGATCGCCGAGGAGGGCCGGGTGGCGATCCGCAACGTCCGCCGCGACGTGATGCACGACCTCCGGGAGCTCAAGGAGGCGGGCGAAGCGGGCTCGGACGACGAGCACCGGGCCGAGGTCGAGCTTCAGAAGGTCACCGATGCCCGCATCAGCGAGCTCGACGACCTTCTCAAGCACAAGGAAGACGAGATCCTCGAGGTCTAGATGGGCGCCGCCGGCGGCCCTGACTCGGAGGCGACCCGTGCTCGCTACGTCGCGATCATCACCGACGGCAACGGCAGGTGGGCCGAGGGGGAGGGGTTGCCAGTGGTGGCCGGCCACGAGGCCGGGGCGGACACCGTCAAGGCTCGGTTGCGCGACGCAGCCGACCTCGGTGTTCGCGAACTGACGGTGTACTCGTTCTCGACCGAGAACTGGAACCGCGCCGAGGAAGAGGTTGCCGCCCTGATGGACATGTTCGGTCGCCGGATCGAGGGCGAAACGCCCGAGCTGCACGAACAGGGGGTGCGGATGCGCTTCATCGGCCGCCGCAGCGCGCCCGTCCCGGAGAAGCTGATCGAGCAGATGGAGTGGGCCGAGGGCGTAACGGCGAACAACACCCGGATCACTCTGTTCGTGGCGTTCAATTACGGCGGCAGGGCGGAAATCGTCGACGCCGCCCGAACCTTTATCGGAGGCGATGAGGCGGATTTCCGCGCGCACCTGTACGCACCAGACATGCACGATCCTGACCTGATCATCCGCACGAGCGGCGAACAGCGAATCTCCAATTACCTGCTCTGGCAGGGCGCCTACGCGGAGTTGGTGTTCCGGGATGAGCTGTGGCCCGATTTCTCGCGCCAGGCCTTCGAGGAGAGCCTGGAGGAGTTCGCCTGCCGCCGCCGGCGCTTTGGAGGCCGGTGAGGATGCCTCCGGCCCGCCGCGTCCCTCCGCAGGCCCGGTCCTCGCGCTCCCGCCCGCCCCCGCCGGCGCGCTGGCGGTCGGACCTGCTTTCGAGGGTACTGGTCGGGGTGCCGGCGGCGATCGTCGCGGTCGTGTTCATCGACCTCGGGGGCATGGCCTTCGCCCTGCTGATGATCGCGCTCGGTTGGGCCTGCCTGCACGAGCTCTACCGGCTCCTGGGCCGCTGGCGGCCGGTTCCCGTGGTCGGGTTCGCCGCCCTGGCGGGCATGGTCCTGGCGGCCCGCTACGGCGGCCAGCGCCAGGTGTTGGAGGTGGCGGTCGGCACCATGCCAATCCTGTTCATCGCCGTCGTGATGCACGCACAACGCAGGGAGGCGCCGGTG
>JBPCMW010000043.1:0-34912 GCA_051001875.1 Solirubrobacteraceae bacterium
TTACGTGGAAGGGGGGCGGGACTCCCGGCCCCGGCGCCGAAGGCCGGGCTGCTGAGGTGGAAGCCTCCGGCCAGTGTGGCCGTGGAGCTGGTGGCGCTCGTGCTGGCGGCTGTCGTGCGGGTGGGGCTCGTGCTCGTGGCGGGCGTGCTGGTGGCAGTCGAGTTGGTAGCCGTTGGGCTGTGGACGGCGGTGCTGGCCGGGGTCACGCTGGTGGTGGCGGTGGTGGCGGTGCTGCTGGTGCTGTTGGCGCTCCCGCACGCGGCGAGCAGGACCGTGGCCAGGGCGGCCGCGCACGCAGCCCGGAGCAGGCTCACGCCGCGGAGCGGCTTCGTTTGCGCATCGCCGCCAACTCGGCCCACGGCCTGGTGTTCGCCACGTCCGCGGCGGTCAGCCAAGCGCGGCGGGCGGTGGCCACTCCGTAGCGCGCCACCTCGAAGCCGCTGACGCGGTGGGCATCGCAGTTGATCACGATCGGCACGCCCGCGGCGGTCGCTGCGCGGGCATTGACCTCATTGAGGTCACGACGGTCCGGGCTGGCGTTGATCTCCAGCATCGTCCCGGTCCGGGCGGCGGCGTCGATCACCGCTTCGCTATCGAACGAGTAGGGCGGCCGCCGCTCGATCTTGCGGCCGGACAGGTGCCCGATCGCATCGACCAGCGGGTGCTCGATGGCGCGGATGATCCGGTTCGTCATCGCGTCAGAGGCCATCCGAAAGGACGAATGCACGCTGGCAATGATCCAATCGAGCTCCGACAGAACTTCGTCGTCGTAATCCAGAGTGCCGTCCGGGAGCACGTTGACCTCGGAGCCAGCGAACAGCTCGATGCCCTCTACCTGGGTGCTGCGGATGTTCTCGATGTGGACCCGCAGCCGGTCAGGGGAGAGATCGTCGCCGAAACCGAAGCTGGCTGAGTGGTCGGTGATCGCCAGATACTCGTAGCCCGCGTCCCGCGCCGCCTGCGCCATCTGCGCGATCGATGCGGTTCCGTCCGACGCTGTCGTGTGGCAGTGCAGATCACCTTTCAGGTCGGCTAGATCGATCAGCTCGGGCAGGCCGCCGCCGGCTGCCGCCTCCAGCTCACCGCGGTTCTCGCGCAGCTCGGGTTCGATGTACTCGAGCCCGAGTAGCGCGTACACCTGGGCCTCGGTCTCACAGCGGTGGGTGTCGCCGGTCGCGTCGTCGAGCACGCCGTACTCCGAGACGTGCAGCCCCTTCCGCACGGCCGCGTCACGCAGCGCCATGTTGTGCTCCTTGGATCCGGTGAAATGCTGCAGCAGGTTTCCGAACTGGTCTGGCGCGACGATCTTCAGATCGACCTGGAGCCCGGTGTGAGTCCGCATGCGCACGCCGGCGTCGGTCGGCGTCCCTGCGGACTCGATCAGGTCGAGGCCAGCCGCCGCTCGCGAGAGCGCCAACGGGTCGGTCGCGGTGACGATTACGTCGAGATCCTTGACGCTGTCGGTCATCCGGCGAGCTGAGCCGGCCAGCTCGACCCGCTCGGACGCCGCGTGCCCTCGGAGCGCCGCCACCAGCTGCTCGCCGACCGTCAGCGCACGGTCGAGCACGATCCGGGTCCGTGGGGCACCCGCGGTCATGCTGCTCGCGGCGGCCAGCAACGTCTCCTCCGCCTTGGGGCCGAAGCCCTTCAGCGAGCGGATCCGCTGGTGCTCGGCGGCTTCGCGCAGAGCCTGGAGCGAATCGATTTCGAGCTCCTCGAACAACCGCCGCGCCCGCTTTGGGCCCAGACCGGGAAGCCGCGTCATCTCGAGCAGCCCGGGAGGGAACTTGGCCCGCAGCTTCGCCGCGGCCGGAATCACGCCTTCGTCGGCGAGCGCCAGCACCTTCTCCTGGATCGTCGCCCCAATTCCCGGAAGTTCGGTCGCGCGCCGCTCGCGCGCCATCGCCGACACGGACACCGGGGCGTCTCTGACCGCCTTGGCCGCGTTGCGATAGGCAACGATCCGGTGGATGATCGCGCCGTCCAGCTCGTACAGGTCTCCGAGCTCGTCGAGCGCGGTCGCGATCTCGCTGTTGGTGGGATCGGCCATCTAAGGTCGTAGGCTAGATCCATAGGCAAGTGCTGCAGAACCAGTTGGCGAGGGCCACACGGCGGTCGGCGAATGCCGCGGACCCGGGCCCCCGCCCGCTATACTTTTTGAAGTAACCGCGAACCCCCGAAGGAGCCCTGATGGCAGGCACCGTCTCAGAAGTGACCGATAACAACTTCCAAGCCGAAGTCATCGAGTCCGACACCCCTGTGCTCGTGGACTTCTGGGCGCCCTGGTGCGGGCCTTGCCGGATGGTCGCCCCCGTGGTCGAGGAGATCGCCAAGGAGCGCGGCGATGACCTCAAGGTCGTCAAGCTCAACATCGACGAGAACCAGCAGACGGCGATGCAGTTCAACGTCATGTCGATCCCGACGCTGATCCTCTTCCGTCACGGCCAGCCGGCCAAGACTGTGATCGGCGCGTATCCCAAGAAGCGCCTCGAGGCAGAGCTCGAGCCCGCGCTGGCCTGAGCGCCCTTTTCCGTACCTCGATTTCCCGGGCCGGGGTCAGGACGCGAGCGCCACGCCCACCTGCAACGAAAGCCCGTCAATCTTGACCGGCTCCGCTCCGTCCAAGGACTCGTAGCTGACCTCCACGGCCAGCGTCTCGCCGGCGATGTATTCCTGGTGGGTCCTGGCGGCGCCGATCAGCGCATCGTCGCCGGCCAACGTCAGCGCGATCCGGTCGGTGATCTCGAGGCCGGCGTCGCGACGGGCCGCCTGGACCGCGTGCACGATCTCTCGCGCCCACCCGTCCACACGCAGCTCGTCGTCGATCTCGAGCTCCAGCGCGACCGCATGCGAGCCCTCGCGCTCCACCTGGTAGCCCGCCAGCGGTCGCATTGCCACGAGCAGTTCCTCCGTGAGCAGCTCGTGGTCCTGGCCGCCGATGTTGATGGCCACGGGGCGACCCTCGCGCAGAGCCCCCGTCACGTGAGCGGGATCGAGTCCCCCCACCGCCGCCGCCACCATCGGCATCTGCTTGCCGAACCGCGGTCCGAGGGCGCGGTAGTTGGGCTTGATCTCCACCTCTCCGAGCTCGTCGGCTTCGGAGACGAAGCGCAGCTCGCGAACGTTGAGCTCCTCGCGCACGATCGACCCCATCCGCTCGATCGCGTCTCGCTCGAACCCGGTCGCCACGACCACCGCCGCCCGCAAGGGCTGGCGGACCTTCAGCTTTGCCTGACCGCGGGCGGCCAGGCCGAGCCGGACCGTTTCCCGGGCCACCACCATCGCGGCCTCGAGTGGCTGGTCGCGCTCGCCGGGTTCCGGGAAATCGCAGAGGTGAACGCTCTGCTCGGCGCCGTCGAGGTTGTCGTAGATCTCGTCGGCCAGGAACGGCGTGAACGGCGCGAGCAGCTTAGCCACGGTGGTCAGACACGTCCACAGCGTGGTGAACGCGACCGCATCGCCCTCCCAGAAGCGCCGGCGGGAGCGCCGCACGTACCAGTTGGAGAGCTCGTCGACGTACTCCGCGATCTCGCGCCCGGCCCCCGTCGCGTCGAACGCATCGAGGCGATCACGGACGACCTCGGTGGTCGCTTGCAGGCGCGACAGCGCCCACCGATCAAGCTCGGTTCCGGCGCCCTCGTCCGCCTGGTTGGGAGCGACGTCATTGGCGTTTGCGTAGAGGACGTAGAAGCCGTACGTATTCCACAGCTGGAGCATGAACTGCCTGACCGACTCGCCGATCGTCTCCAGCGAGAAGCGGTAGCCGTCCCAGGGGTTCTTCGAGGTGAAGAAGTACCAGCGAAACGCGTCGGCGCCGTAGCGATCGATCACCTCCCACGGAACCACGACGTTGCCCAGCGACTTGGACATCTTACGCCCTTCCTCGTCGAGGATCAGGCCCAGACACAGGACATTGCGGTAACTCGATCTTTCGAACAACAGGGTGGAGACCGCCAGCAGCGAATAGAACCACCCGCGGGTCTGATCGAGCGCTTCGCAGATGAAGTCGGCGGGGAAGCGATCTCGGAAGTGCGCCTCGCCCGAATGCGGCGCGTGGTACTGGGCGAACGGCATCGACCCCGAGTCAAACCACACGTCGATCACCTCAGGCACGCGGCGCATCTCGGCTGAGCAATCCGCGCATGGGAACGCGACCTCGTCGACGAACGGTCGGTGCGGGTCGCTCAGAGTGACGCCGGAGAGCTCGGCCAGCTCCGCGAACGAGCCAACCACACGGACGTGATCGTTCGCACAGCGCCAGACCGGAAGTGGCGTGCCCCAGTAGCGCTCGCGGGACAGGGCCCAATCGACGTTGTTCTCAAGCCAGTTGCCGAAGCGCCCATGCTTGACGTGCTCCGGATGCCAGTTGACGGACTCGTTGGAGGCCAGCAGCCGGTCCTTGATCTGGCTCGTGGCGATGTACCAGGACGGCTTGGCGTAGTAGAGCAGCGGAGTCCCGCAGCGCCAGCAGTGCGGATAGGAATGCTCGTAGCTCTCCGAGCGCAGGAGCTTCTCGCGGGCTCGCAGGTCCTCGACCAGATCGGCATCGGCGTCCTTGACCCAGCGCCCGGCGTAGGGACCGATGCGCTCGTCGTAGGTGCCGTCGAGCCGAACCGGGTTGACGACCGTCAGCCCGTACTGCTCGCCGAGCCGGAAGTCGTCCTCGCCGAACGCGATCGCCGTGTGCACCAGGCCGGTGCCGTCCTTGGCCGTGACGAAGTCGCCGAGCAGCACGGTATGGCCGCGGGGGCCGTAGGCCTCTTTGGGGATGAAGGCAAACGGTGCTTCGTAACCAACGCCCTCGAGCGCACGACCCTTGAACGTGGTGAGGATCTGCGCCTGCTCGCCCAACACGCGCTCCGCCAGCGCCTCGGCGACGATCGCGATCTCGTCGCCGGTCTGCGCGCGGACATAGCTCAGATCCGGGTCCACCGCCACGGCAGCGTTGGACACCAGCGTCCAGGGGGTGGTGGTCCAGATCAGCAGGTTGTCCCCGGGGTGGGCTGCCTCGTTGCCCTCGGTGACGGGAAGGCGAACGAAGACCGACGGATCGACGACATCCCGGTAGGCGCCGGGCTGGCCGAGCTCATGGCTGGACAGCGTCGTGCCGTCGCGGGTGCAGTAGGGGACGACCTTCAGCCGCTCGTACAGCAGCCCCTTGTCGTGGATCGTCTTCAGCGCCCACCAGACCGACTCGATGTAGTCGTTGTCAAGCGTCCGGTAGGCGTTGTCGAGATCGATCCAGAAGCCGATCCGCTCGGTCAGCTTGTTCCAGTCCGCGACGTGGCTGAGCACCTTTTCCCGGCAGCGCTGATTGAACTCCGCGATTCCGTAGCGCTCGATGTCCGCCTTGGAGGTGAACCCGAGCTCAGCCTCGACGGCGAGTTCCACGGGAAGGCCATGGCAGTCCCAGCCGCCCTTGCGCTCCACGTAGAACCCGCGCATCGTCTTGTAGCGGGGAAAGATGTCCTTGAACACGCGCGCTAGCACGTGATGGGAGCCGGGAGGGCCGTTCGCGGTCGGCGGTCCCTCGTAGAAGCCCCACGGCGGAGCACCCTGACGGCGGCTGAGCGACTCCGCGAACACGTCGCGCTCGCGCCAGCGTGTCAGCACGCGTTCCTCGAGCTCTGGGAACGCGGCGCGCGAATCGACCGGACGGTGGGGGGAGGCCATGCGCGCTGATTCTAGGAGGCGGCTGCTCCTCGCCTGTCCGGCGTCGACCGGGTGGAGGCGACCGGCCGCCTAGCGGTTGGGCAGTGCGTATGCCGCCGGTACGACAGCCGGCTCGGCGCGCCGCGCCTTGTCGGCGTCCAGCCGCGTCAGCAGCGTGTCGCGGGCGCGGATCGGCGTCTCCCCGAGGCGGCAGACGGTGCTGGCGCCGGTGTCCGGGACCGCGCCGCGGTAGTCGAACACGACAACTTCCTGCACGCAGCGCACGGCGTAGACCAGGCGGCCGATCGAGTCGAGAGACACGCGCCGGCCGGTGAGCACCACCGCGTTCGGGTCAAGCGCGCGCAGCGCGCGTCCAAGCCGCGCGACCTCAATCGTCGGCGTCAGCATCAGCGTTCGCATTCCCGCGCGCCTGAGCACCAGCTCAAGCGCCTGGGCGTGCAGCGAATCGAGATCGCAGGGCACGGACGCATCGAAGATCAGGACCCCCTCGGCGCGAGAGGCGGGCGGCGAGAGGCGCTTCAGCGCCGACAGCCACCCGGTCGCCAGGCGCCATCCGAACTCATATTCGGCGGAGGTCCGGTCGGTTTCGGCGAGCGACTGGACGGCAAGGAGCAGCACCTCTTCAATCGTGCGCTCGAACGACCGGAGCGTAAGGCTCTCCTCGAGCAGGCGGTTGGCCTTCTCCTCGTCGAACGCGCTGAACGCGCCGGTCAGCCGGGCCGCGGAGGACGGGCCCTCGCCCCGTTCGCGAGCCAGCGAGACGGCCGAGGAGACGTTGTGCGTCTCCGCCAACGTCAGGCGCAGAGATTCGATCTCGCCCAGCGAGTACTGGCGGTGACCGCCGGGAGAGCGAAGCGGCTGCGGGAAGTTATAGCGGCGTTCCCAGCTGCGAAGCGTGCTCGGGCTGACGCCGAGCATCACCGCGGCAGCATTAGTTCGGATTCCATTCATTTGTAGGAGTTATCGAGGTCTTGCCACGCCTTTTCAAGGAGCGCAAGCCTGTGTGCACCTTGAACGGGTCCGTGCATGGGCAGGAGCCGATGCGCCGGCGGCGACGCTGGGCGGGTTTAGTCGAAGACGACGAGCGCCGCGGTCGGGGGACCGCAGTTGACGGCGTCGGTCTCACAACCTACGGCGCGGAAATCACGGTTAGACAGCGGAATGCGAGGATGACGGTGATGCGATTGCGGCTCTATCACCATCGGGACGGCGCCCGCATCGCCTACCGGGAGACCGGAACGGGACCCCCGCTGGTGTTACTCCACTCGCTCGGGCTCTCGCACCGAGAGTGGGAGCCGATCGTCGCGCCGCTCTCGCGCCGCTTCCGGGTGATCCTGCCAGATCTGCCGCTGCACGGAGACTCCGAAGACCGGCCGCGGCACCCGTACACGCCGGACTGGCTGGCTGACGTGATCGCGGGCTTCTGCCGCGAGGTGGCGGGTCCGAGGCCGCTCGTGGCCGGCCACGACATCGGTGCGGAGCTCGCCCTTCAGCTCGTAACTAGCGGTCGTCTCCAGGTCGCGCGGCTCGTGCTGATGCCGACTCGGCTGCACCGGCGCGATCAGTTCGGCGGCAAGCGCGCGGCGTGGCGCGTCGCCTGCCGAATGGCGGCTCTGCCGGGCCTGGACCGCGTGCTTTCGCACGCGGCCAAGCTGACGTTCCGCCCCTCCTCAGGCGAGCGCCTTTCGATCCAGCGGAACCCCGCGGCGCGGGACCTGGTGCGCCACGCGTTCGCCGACGTGGGCGGCAACGGCAACCGCGCGCGCTCGTGGGCCAAGTTCGCCCGCCGCTGGCCGGGGGAGGCACAGAGCCAGCTGCTCGACGCCTACCCGCGGGTCGGCATCCCGGTGCTGTTGCTGTGGGCCGACGAGGATCACGCACACCCGCTGGTGGGGCCGCAGGAGGCGCTGGATCTGCTGCCCAACGGTCAGTTGCGCACGCTGGCCCGGACCGGCTTCCTGATCGCCTACGACGACCCGGTCGGCGTCGCGCGGGAACTGATCGCGTTCTGCGGCTAGCGAACAACCACCAGCGCACTCGTCACTCAGTGCCGGGGTGCGGCGGTCGAACCGCGGCTCTGAAGCTTCGGCTCGATCACCAACCGCCGGCGCCCACGGCGTCCCTCGATCGCCGCCAGCGTCATTCCCACCGCCACATCGACGAGCCGATCGGAGTTCCAATCGAAGCTCGTCAACGGGGGGGCGAGGAGCGCCGAGATCGGGTGATCGTCATAGCCGATCACCGAGAGGTCGTCGGGGATCGTCAGCCCGAGCTCCCGGGCCGCCGCGTACACGCCATAGGCGATCGAGTCCGAGAAGCAGAACGCCGCCGTGGGGTGGCGCTCTGAGCGCAGCGCCTCGCGCGCGACGTCAGTCGCCTGCTCGAGCTCGTAGGCCGCGCTCACCATGAATACGTCGAGACCCAGCCGTTCGCTCTCCGAGGCGACCAGCACCTCGGCCGGCCGGTCGGTCGTCGGCGCGCCCGGAGGACTCAGCACAGCGATGCATCGATGTCCCAGCGCATGCAGGTGCTCCAGCGCACCGGTGACGCCGGTGCGGTTGTCGAACAGGACCTCTCCGGCCGCGTCGGCCCCGACGAGGGCATCCCCGATCGAGACCACGGCCAGTGAGTCGGCCAGCTCGATCCAGAATCCGTCCGACGGGTCGATCGGCGAGAGGATCAGGCCGTCCACCTGCTGTTCACGCAGCTGGGCGGCGAGCATCCGCTGGCGTTCGGGATCGCCGCCGGCATCCACGATCAGGGCGAAGCGGTCCCGAGCCAGCAGCGCCCGTCCGGCCTCGGCGGCCAGGCGCTGCTGCCAGAGGTCCTCGAGCGACGGACCGAGGATTCCGACCATGCCCGTGCGCCCGCTGGCCAACGCGCGGGCGATCGGGTTCACCTCGTATCCGAGCTCGGCCGCCACCTTGCGGACGCGCCCCTGCGTCTCCTCGGAGACCTGCATGCCCCGGAGGGCGTAGGAGACCGCCGCGGGGGACAGCCCTGCGGCGTCAGCCACCTCGCGAATCGTCACACGCTTGGCGGGCGAAGGCACTGAGGGCAAGCCTATAGTCCCGGCGGCCACCAGCGGTGAGGTCTGGGGGCGCTTGCGCGCTCAGCGCGTCACGCGTCTCGCTCTGGGGGACCCGATTTCTCCTCCCAGCCCTTGACAACGGCCGTGTGAAGCGGTTCACTGAAACGATTCATGAACCGCTTCACTTTTACCTCCGCACTGCACTCGGCCAGTGCCCTTAGGCTGTTGGTCCGGTGATCGTGGACGTGCACCAGCACCTGTGGCCCGAGCCTCTGGTCGCCGCCCTGCGGACACGGAGTGACCCGCCGCGCCTGCGGGATTGGACGCTGGAGCTGACGGGCGAGCCCGACTATCCCATCGATCCCCGCGAACATGACGTCGCCCGGCGCGTCGCGGAGAACCAGGACGATGGCGTCAGCCTCGCGCTCACCTCGTTGTCCAGCCCGCTAGGGATCGAGACGCTGCCTGCGCCGCAGGCGCTCGGGCTGCTCGAGGCCTACCACGACGGCTCACTCGCGCTCCCCCGCCCCTATCAGGCCTGGGCGGCCGCCTGCCTGACCGAAATCGACCCCGCGGCGCTCGAGCGCGAACTCGAGCGCGGGTTCGTGGGCCTTCAGCTGCCGGCCACCGCCCTGCTCGACCAGGCGGGCTACGACCGCGTGGCCCCGCTGCTCAGCACCCTTCATGACGCCGGCCGCCCGCTGTTCATCCATCCCGGCCCGGCGGCGATCGCTCCGAGCCGCGGTCCCGGCTGGTGGCCGGCGATCGTGACCTACGTACAGCAGATGCACGCGGCCTGGTTCGCCTTCCGGGCCTTCGGACGCCGGCGGTACGCGGACCTGGATGTCTGCTTCGCAATGCTCGCCGGGCTTGGGCCTCTCCACGGCGAGCGATTCGCGGCTCGCGCCGGGGTGCGCACCGTCATCGACCCGCGCGTGTTCCTTGAGATCTCGTCGTACGGCACGAAGGCGATCGATGCCACGGTTCGTATGCTGGGCATCGACGGGCTGGTCAATGGCTCAGACCGGCCCTATGCGCAGCCGGTCAGTCCCGACCTCGGCGATGCGGCCCTGCACGCACTGCGCACGGCAAACCCGCTCCGCCTCCTGCACCGGACCCAGGACGTGTCCGAATGAGCTGGCTTGCGCTTCCTGAGCGCAACCTGCAGATCGAGGAGCTGACGGATCTGGTCAACCGTCTGGCCGAGGAAACCGACTTCTGGCGCAGCCACGTCATGTTCTCAGACGGCGCGCGCCACTTCGCCTCCCTATACCGGGACGACTGGGTCGACGTGTGGTTGATCAGCTGGGCCCTTGAAGGCGACACGGGTTGGCACGATCACGACCTGTCCTCGGGCGCGGTGCACGTGATCGAGGGGGCGCTCGTCGAAGCCAACCCGCGGATGGGCGGTGAAGCCGTGGCCCGCGTGGTGGGGGCGGCCGAATCGTTCTCGTTCGGCCCTGAGCACATCCATCGACTCTCCGGTCATGCGAAGCATTCCGTGTCGCTGCACGCCTACTCGCCCCCGCTATGGCGGCTCGGCCAGTACTCCATCGACGATGCCGGGGTGATGCGGCGCCGCTCGGTCAGCTATGCCGACGAACTACGCCCGCTGGACCGGAGTCTCGCAGCCTGAGAACCGACCGAGCAAGGCGGTCGGTAGCTTTCACAGGAGATTGCGAACGGCGAAAGGAAACGGCATGGGCGTGCAGGAGAAGGAGCAGCTTTGGGGCGGGGAGACGACCAAGGCGGTGGCGAACTTCCCGGTTTCCGGCGAGACCGTGCCGGTGCCGGTGCTGCGCTGGCTCGCGCAGATCAAGGCGGCCGCCGCACGGGTGAACGCCGAGCTCGGCCTGATCGACGGTGAGCTCGCCGCGCGGATCGCCGCGGCCGCCGATCGCGTCGCCGCCGGCGAATTCGATGACCAGTTTCCGATCGATGTGTTCCAAACCGGCTCGGGAACATCTTCGAACATGAACGCCAACGAGGTGATCGCGGCCCTCGTCGGCGACCAGGCTCATCCCAACGACCACGTCAACATGGGCCAGTCCTCAAACGACGTGTTTCCCTCCGCGGTCCATCTCGCCGCGCTCGACACCGTGACCAACGATCTGCTCCCTGCACTCGAGCGGCTCGAGGGAGCCTTCACCGCCAAGGCCGCCGAGTTCAAGGACATCGTCAAAGCCGGTCGCACGCATCTGATGGACGCCGTACCGGTCACGCTTGGGCATGAGTTCTCCGGATACGCGGCCCAGGTCAGGCTCGGCGCCCGCCGGATTCGCAACACGCTGCCGCAGGTATCCCAGATCCCGCTCGGCGGCACCGCCACGGGCACCGGGCTTAATACGCACAAGGAGTTTGCGGCGAAGGTCAGGGCGCGACTGACCGAGACCAGCAACCTCGAGATCCGTGCGCCTGAGGACCCGTTCGAGGCGCAGGGTAACCGCGACGCTCTGGTTGAGCTCTCAGGCGCTCTGAAGGTCCTGGCGGTGTCGCTGACCAAGATCGCCAACGATCTGGCGCTGATGGGTTCCGGTCCGCGGGCGGGCATCGGCGAGCTGCTGCTGCCGGAACTCCAGAAGGGTTCGTCGATCATGCCGGGCAAGGTCAATCCGGTGATTCCGGAAGTCGTGCTCCAGGTCAGCGCCCAGGTGATCGGCAATGACAGCGCGATCACGATCGCCGGCTCGCAGGGCAACTTCGAGCTCAACGTCCGGGTACCGCTGATCGCGCGCAACCTGCTCGACTCCATCAGGCTGCTGTCCAACACGTCCCGGATCTTCGCCGAGAAGTGCGTCGAGGGGATTCAGGCCAACGCGGAGGGCGCGAACCATTCGGCCGAGGCGACCCTCGCGGCGGCGACCGCGCTGAACCCCCACATCGGCTACGACAAGGCCGCTGAGATCGTCAAGGAGGCCGCCAGCTCCGGACGCATGCTGCGCGAGGTCGCCTACGAGAAGGGCGTCGACGAAGAGACCTACAACCAGGCGATGGACCTACGCAAGATGGCGCAGGGAAATCTGTAACGGAGCGCCCGCGCGCACGGGAGGGCCGCGCTGGGTCGCAGGGACGGCCGCGCTAGGTCGCGACCGTCTCTGCGCCCAAGCCGATCACGCCCTCCGTCACGTCGATCGAGTAGTCGATCGGCACGACGATCACCGACGGGAGATCGAGCGTGAGCGCATGGGTCAGCAGGCGGGGGAAGTCATCAGCCGATGCGCAGCGCCAGCCCGGCAACCCGAAGGCCTCAGCCAGCTTGACGAAGTCCGGATTGCCGAAGTCGACATCGAAGTGGCGGCCGAACTTCTTGTCCTGCTTCCAGGCGATCGAGCCGAACTGGCCGTTCTCCCAGATGATGTTGACCACCGCAGTGCGGAGCCGCGCTGCGGTCTCCAGCTCTTGACAGTTCATGAGAAAACCGCCGTCGCCACTGACCGTGACCACGTTACGGCCGGGATGCACGAGCTTGGCCGCGATCGCGGTGGGCAGCGCGAAGCCCATGCCCGCGAGGCCATTGGCGATCAGGACGGTGCCCGGTTCGTGGGCAGGAAACATCCGGCCGATCCAGGGCTTGTGCAGCCCGACGTCCGAGACCAGGATGTCCTCGCGGCCGAGCGCCTCGCGGATCTCCCAGAGGACCCGCGGGGGACGCATGGGGAAGTGGTCGTCCTCCCGCGCCTCCCCGAGGGCGCGCAGGGTGACGTCACGCAGCCCGCTCGAGCCGGCGGGCGTCGGCGAGCGGGTGCAGCCCGTGGCCAGCCGCGCGAGGACGTGGGCGATGTCCCCAATCAGCTCAACCTCAGGCACGAAGAACTCGTCGATCTCGGCGGCCACGCTGTCGATCACCACGATCTTCTTGTTGGCGTGCGGGTTCCAGTGCTCAGGTGAGTGCTCGACCAGGTCGTAGCCGATCGCGATCACGACGTCGGCATCCTCGAACCCTGCCTGCTCATAATCCCGGGACTGCAGGCCGACCGTTCCGAGCGCATGCGGGTCCCGGTAATCGAGCAAACCCTTGGCCATGAACGTCTCCGCCACCGGGATCCCGGTCACCTGCGCGAACGCGCGCAGGGCGCGCGCGGCGCCGGCCCGGATCGCCCCGTTGCCGGCGAGCGCGATTGGGTTCTCCGCCGCGTCGATGATCTCGGCCGCCCGCTGAAGCTCGCGCACGCCCGGCTCCGGCTGCACCGGCGCGCGGCGGAGCAGCGGCTTGGCGTCGAGCTGCTGGCCCATCACGTCCTCGGGCAGCTCGAGGTGGGTCGCTCCCGGTTTTTCGGACTCGGCCACCTTGAACGCCTTGCGGACGACCTCGGGAACGATCTCGGGACTAGAAACCCGCGCATTCCACTTCACGATTGGCCGCAGGATGCCGATAAGGTCGATGTACTGATGAGATTCCTTGTGCATCCGCTCGAGGTCGGACTGCCCGGTTAGGGCGACGAGCGGGGCGCGGTCAAGGGTCGCGTCGGCCACGGCGGTGACCAGGTTGGTCGCGCCGGGCCCGAGGGTACCGAGGCAGACACCGGCCCGGCCGGTGAGTCGACCGTAGGCGTCTGCCATGTAGGCGCCGCCCTGCTCGTGCCGCACGGGCACGAACTGAATCGAAGAATCGGCCAGGGACTCGTTCAGGTCAAGGGTCTCCTCGCCAGGAATACCGAATACGTACCGGACGCCCTCGGCCTCCAAGCACTCGACAAAAACATCTGAAGCTCTCCGCTCGGCCATGACAGTTCCCTATCTAACCGCATCGCGCCGCAGGCAACCCCGCACGCTGCTGCGAGGCGTCTGTCTCGTGCTGGCCGCGATGCTGCTCTCGGCGGCCGGAGCCAGCGCTGCCACCACATTCCTCGTGCGCGGGGGTGGGTACGGACACGGCATCGGCATGAGCCAGTACGGCGCCTACGGATATGCCCAGCACGGCAGGTCCTACAGCTGGATCCTCGGCCATTACTACCAGGGGACGCAGCTGGGCCAAATCGGGGCCGGCCACGTGGTGCGAGTTCTGCTGGCGAGCGGTCCGGCCGGGTTCAGCGGTGCCACCGAGGCGGGCAGCAAAACGCTGTCAGCGTCCGTCAGCTACACCGTCACCGCAAACGCGGACGGCACCGTCAAAGTCGCGGACGCCGCCGGCAAGAAGGTCCTCGTCAGCGCCGCGCCGCTGACGGTGACCGGCCCGGGCCCGTTGCAGGCGGCCGGCGCCGGTAGCTATCGAGGCTCGCTTGAGTTTCGCCCTGATGGCGCGGGGGGAATCGAAACCATTGAGGCGGTCGGGCTCGATGACTACGTTCGCGGCGTGATCTCGGCGGAGGTCCCCTCCGGGTGGCCGGCGGAGGCGCTGAAGGCGCAGGCCGTGGCGGCGCGCACGTACGCGATCACGACGAACGTCGGTGGGGGTGCGTACGACCTGTACGCCGATACGCGCTCCCAGATGTACCGGGGGGTGGCCGCGGAGACCGCGGCGACCGACGCCGCGGCGAACGCCACAGCGGGCCAGGTCGTCACCTTCCAGGGCGCGCCCGTCGTGACCTACTTCTTCAGCAGCTCCGGCGGCCATACCGAGAACCTCGAGAACGTGTGGCCCGGCGCGACGCTTGAGCCGTGGCTGCGCGGAGTCCCCGATCCGTACGACGGAGCCGGCGGCAACCCCTACCACCGTTGGGGCTCCGATCTGAGCCTGCGGACGGCGGAAGCGAAGCTGGGAGGACTGCTCCAGGGCGCGCTGCTCGGCATCACGGTGACGAGGCACGGCAGCTCCCCGCGGATCCTGAGCGCCGACGTCGTCGGGACGGGCGGCCGCACCAGCGTCTCCGGCATCCAGCTGCAACATGCCTTCGGGTTGGCGAGCACCTACGCCTCGTTCACCACCATCTCAACCATCCGGGCAGCGGCCCCCGCGGGCGCCCTCCTGCGCCGCGTCAGAAGCTTTCCGTTCCGTCTGCGCGGCAGTGTGTTCCCGGCCCCCCGGCGCGGATCACTGGTGGTGCAGGTGCGTCACGGGGCTGGGTGGCGCGCCGTCACCCACACAACCATCGATGCCGCCGGCCGCTACGACTTGCAGGCCCCCGCCCCTGGGACGTATCGCGTGGTGTACGGCACGCTTGCTGGCCCCGCTGTCACCGTCAGCTGATCTCTACTCTGGTCGGGTGCCCGATCCGCTGCTCGTAGTCGACGCGCCCTTCCTGCTCTATCGCTCATTCTTCGCGCTCCCCGACTCGATCCGCGGGGCGGACGACCACCCGGTCAACGCTCTGCTCGGAGCGACGAACGCGATGTTGCGGATCGCCGCCGGCCGTGATCCTCGCGCGATCGTGATGTGCTTCGGAGCCGAGGCGGCGGCGTACCGCACAGAGCTGTACCCCGACTACCACGCCGCTCGTCCTCCGGTGCCGGGCGCGTTGGCCTGGCAGTTCGACCACGCCCCGGAGCTGTTCGGTGCATTCGGCTGGAGCTACGCGTCGGATGACGCGCTGGAGGCCGACGATCTGCTCGGCTCCTATGCCCGGGTCGAGGCCAGGGCGGGGGGCGAGACGCTGATCGTGACCGGGGACCGCGACATGTACCAATGCGTCGGCGAGCAAGCCCGTGTTCTCTACCTGAAGTCCGGCCTCAGCGGCTTTGAAGAGGTGGACGCGGCCGAGGTGCGCAAGCGCTACGGGATCGCTCCGGGCCAGGTCCCGGATTTCATCGCGCTGCGAGGCGATCCGTCGGATGGACTGCCGGGCGCGCCGGGAATCGGTGCCAAGACGGCGGCCGACCTGCTGACCCGTCACGGGTCGCTCGACGCTGCGATCGGGGGGGCGATCCATGAGCGGCCGCGCGTGACCGCCGCGCTGACCGAGCACGCGGAACAGCTACGGGCGTTCCGGGAGATAGCGACGCTGCGGATCGTTGAGCTTGAGCGTCCGCCCGACCGGCGCACGGATCTCCAGCACGGCGCTGAGGCGGCACGGCGCTACGGGATGCGGAGGCTCGCGGAGAGACTCGAGCAGGCCGACCAGCTGAGCGACCTCTGACCGCCGGAGTTGCCGGCGCCGTTGGCCAGCGAATAGGAGATGCCGGCGCTGGGCCTAGGGCGTGAACTTCACCGTGATCACGTCTCCGTCGGCCACCACGTAATCCCGGCCCTCGAGTCGCAGCTCCCCGCGGTCGCGGGCGCCGGCGTAGCCGCCTGCTTCGACCAGCGCCTGCCAGCTGACGACCTCCGCGCGGACGAAGCCGCGCTGGATGTCGCTGTGAATCATGCCGGCCGCGTGCCAGACCGATAGCCCGGAGCGCAGGTGCCATGACTGGGCCGGCTTGTCCTCGCCGGCGGTGAAGAAGGCGACCAGGTTGAGCAGCGAGAAGGCCCCGCGAACCACGGTGGCGAGCCCGGACTCGCTGAGCCCGAGGTCCGCGCGCATCGCCGCCGCATCCTCGTCCTCGAGCTCCCCGAGTTCGGATTCGAGCCGCGCGGACACCGCCACCGCCGCGGCCCCGTGCGCGCCGGCGTATTCGAGCAGGACAGCGGGCACGTCGGAGCTGCCCTCGTCGACGTTGATCACGAACAGCACCGGCTTCGCCGTCAGCGGCGAGAGCAGCTTCATCGCGTCGGCGGCCTCGTCCGGTGGGGGGACGGTGCGGGCCGGTCGCCCGGACTGCAGCGCTTCGATCACAGACCCCAGCCAGGCCGCCTCGGCCACGGCGTGGCGATCCCCGCCGCGGGCATGCCGCACGACGCGGTCGTGCCGGCGCTCGGCCTGCTCGAGGTCGGCGTAGATCAGCTCGGTCTCGATTGTCTCGATGTCCGCCAGCGGATCGACCCGGCCCTCGGGGTGCACGACGCCCGGGTCCTGATGGGCGCGCACCACGTGGACGAGCGCGTCGGTTTCCCGGATGTTGGCCAGGAACTGGTTGCCGAGACCCTCGCCCCGGTGCGCCCCCGCGACCAAGCCGGCGATGTCGTGGAACTCGATCGTGTCCGGCACCACGCGAGAGGACCTCACCGTCGCCGCGACGGTGTCGAGACGCTCATCGAGGACCGGGACCACGGCGATGTTGGGCTCGATCGTGGTGAACGGGTAATTTGCCGCCTCGACGGCCACCCCGGTCAGCGCGCGGAACAGCGACGATTTGCCCGCGTTGGGCATCCCCACGATCCCCACCTTCATCATGCGGAGCCTCCGGGAACGTCCGGCCACGCTGCCGCCACGGCCGTTCCCAGCGCCGCGCCGGCCAGGACATCACTCGGGTAGTGCACGCCCAGATACGGTCTGCTCACGGCGAACGCAGCTGCCGCGAGGTACAGCATCCCCTTCGGGAGCAGGCCTCCGAATGCGCGCGCCGCGGCAAACGACGAAGTTGCGTGGGCGCTCGGCAGCGACAGCCCTGACACGGTTCCGGTCAGCGGTGGCAGCCCCGGTAGCTCCGGGCGCTGGCGGTGCACCGTGACCTTGACGGCATAGTTCAGCGCGTAGGAGGAGACCACCACGCGCAGCCCGCGCAGCCACCGCGCCCGCCGCCCGCCGTCGCTGTCGACCAGCGCTCCGGCCACGCCCAGGGCAAGCCAGCACGCCGCGTGCTCGCCGGTCCGGGAATAGGCGGCTACCGCCCGTTCCACGCGCGGGTCGTGCCCGCGCGTGCGGAGTACCAGCAGCGCGCGGCGGTCAAGCCTCAGTAGCGGCGCGAGCAAGCCGCCGCTCAGGTCCCGAAGCCGACCCGGTGACCCTCGTGGTCGACGAGCACGTAGACGACCTTGCTCAGATCGAGCGCGACCGTCCCGTCCTCGGCGGTGAGTTCGTGCCAGCCCTCCGACCCGAGCGCGTTGCGCAGGCGGGTGAGCTCCCCGGGCGCGACTCGCGCGCTCAGGATCTGGCTCCCTACGAATCCGATGTTGATCTTCTGCGGCTTGTCATCTGCCATATGTCTAGTGTCCCTCAGCGGCTGGCTGGACGATTTCGGTAAGGACGCCGCCCGTGGACGCTGGGTGCAGGAACGCCACCCGTGAACCGCGGATCCCGGCGCGTGGATGCTCGTCGATCAGGCGCAGCCCGGCCGCGGAAAGCTGGCGCAGCGTCTCCTCGACGTCCGCCACCCGGTAGGCCACGTGATGCAGCCCCGGTCCGCGCCGCGCGAGGAACTTGCCCACGGCGGTGTCGGGCCCGAGCGGCTGAAGCAGCTCGACGTGAGCATCGCCGACGTCGAGCAGCACGGCGTCCACTCCCTGCTCGGTCACCGTCTCTCGATGGACCTGCGGCATGCCCAGGGCATCCCGGTAGAGCCGGAGCGCCGCGTCGATGTCCTGCACCGCGACGCCCACATGGTCGATTGTGGACAGCATCGGCGGCGGAGGATACTGAGCCGCTACAGGCGCCGGTCCGGCCGCGGTGCCGGGTGCATCGCGCTGGCGGCGGCAATCCCCATCTCGCCGCCTCCGATTCGCCGCGGCGCGGCCAGCGGAACCCCGCCCATGATCTGATCGATGTCGCCGCGCTCGAGCACCTCGTTGGCGAGCAGCGTCGTGGCGAGGCGGTCAAGCTCTGGGCGGTGGGAATCGAGGATCGCGAGCGCGGCGCGCAACGCTTCGTCGGCCAGTTCTCGGACCTCTTCGTCATTGACGCGCCGCGTGGCCTCGGCGGCGCCGTCGGTGCTGATGCGCAGCGAGCCGGTGCCGGTTCCCATGGCGTAGTCGTGGACCATCGCATGCCCGATCTCGGCCACGCGCTTGAGATCATCAGAGGCACCGGTGGTGATCGAGCCGAACACCAGCTGCTCGGCCGCGCGGCCACCGAGCAGCATCGTCATGAAGTCGATCAGCTCCTCACGCGTCTTCAGGTAGCGATCCTCTTCGGGAAGGTTCAGCGTGAAGCCCAGCGCGTTGCCGCGGGGGACGATCGAGATCCGGTGCACCCGGTCGACGGAGGCCAGCAGCTCTCCGCACAGCGCGTGGCCGGCCTCGTGATAGGCGACCACTCGCTTCTCGTGCTCGGTCAACCTCCGCCGTGACTGCATTCCGGCCACGACGCGCTCGAGCGCCGAGTCGAAGTCCCCCATGGCGACGGTGGGGGCGTGCCGGCGGGCGGCGAAGATCGCCGCCTCGTTGCAGATGTTCGCGAGATCGGCTCCGGTCAGACCGGAGGTCTGGCGGGCCAGCAGCAGCATGTCGACGTCGTCGGCGAGCGGCTTGTTACGCGAGTGCACGCCCAGGATCCGCTCGCGGCCGACCACGTCGGGAGGGCTGACAAAGATCTGGCGGTCGAAGCGACCCGGCCGCAGCAACGCCGGATCGAGCTTGTCGAGCAGGTTGGACGCGGCGATCACCACGACGTCCTTCTTGGGGGAGTTGAAGCCGTCCATCTCAACCAGCAGCTGGTTCAGCGTCTGGTCGCGCTCACCGGAGATGTCCATTCCGCGGCGGCCACCGACGGCGTCGAGCTCATCGATGAATACGATCGCCGGGGCGTTCTTGCGGGCGATCCGGAACAACCGGCGGATTCGGGCGGCGCCGAGCCCCGCGAACATCTCCACGAACGAGGCGGCCGACTGCGAGTAGAACGTCGCGCCGGACTCGTGGGCCACCGCCTCGGCCAGCAGCGTCTTGCTGGTTCCGGGAGGGCCGTGCAGCAGGATTCCCTTCGGCACCTTCGCGCCCAGGGCGCGGAAGCGCACGGGGTCACGCAGATACTCGACGACCTCCTGGAGCTCCTCCTTGGCCTCCTCGGCACCGGCGATCTCGCCCCAGCCGATCGAGGGCGAGGCCTCCGGCTTGATCTCGACCGGCTTGGTCTTCGGCATGTGGCGCATCAGCGCGAAGACGGCGACGACCAGCAGGCCCATGAACAGGATGGGCAGCCAGTGGAGCATGAACGTCTGAACGTCTGGCTCCCAGAGGAAATTCGCGAACGTCATGCCTGAGACTCAACCATCGGCACGCAACCAGGATCACTCAACCATCTCTAAACGGAGATTCGGTATCAGGTGCCGTCCCACCTTCGCGCAGGGACGTCCGTCGACCATCACCACGTCGGCGGTGAAGTCGTTTTCCCCGCGGATCAGCGAGGAACCGACCCCGTAGGCATCGACGGGCACGCCGGCGTTCTCGAACTCCTCGATCCGCGCCGCGGTGAAGCCGCCGCTGGCCACGATCCGCACCTGCTGGAAGCCCTCGGCGTCCAGCGCCGCCCGCACCTTCTCGACCAGCCGCGGGTTCACCCCGGTGGGTTTGAAGTCGCCCATCTCGTCCTGCAGCGCGCGGTCGACCAGCAGCTCCGAAGTGTCCAGCCGCACTCCCCACAGATCGGGACCGAGCGCCCGCGCCACGTTCAGGGCGGTCTGGACCGAATCGTTGTCCCAGTCGACCAGCACCGTGATCGTCATCTCGTCGCGGTAGCGCCGGGCGAACGCCTCCGCGGCCCGCACGGTGTCCCCGCCGTAGGCGGCGATCAGTCCATGCGGCACCGTCCCGATCCCGGCCCCGCCCCACCACGAGGCCTGGGCGTCGGTGGATACGCCGATCGCGCCCGCGACGTGGGCGCTCCAGCCGTCGCCGGTCTGCACCAGCCAATGGTCGTGCCGCGCGGGGAAGTAGAAGATCTGCTTGCCGCGAGCCGCCTGCACCACCTCGGCGACGTTGTGCATGATCAGCGACCGGCGCGCCATCACACCCAGGTACACGGTCTCCAGATGCGCGAACAGGCGGTAGTCGCCCTCGATCGTCATCACCGTCTCCCGCGGGGCGATCGCGTCACCCTCGTGCAGGGCATGGACTACGAGTGAGTCCCAGCCGGGCACCCACCGGCCGTCCTCGTCGTGACCGGAGCAGAGCTTCAGTACGGCGATCGCCTCGTCGATCCCCCCGAGCCGTGACGATTGCTTCTGGAAGACCTGCATCGTCACGTGGGGATGACGATTCTCCCCCTCGAGCAACTGCTTCGTGTAGGCGAAGTAGGCGTCGGAGTAGTAGCCGCTGCGAATCCGGTCGACCGGGAGCCGGAAGATCTCGGGGTCGAGGCGGCTCGGCATGCCGGGAGTCTATTTAGGGGGCGGCTCCGCCGCCCTGGGTTGGGGTGCGCGCAGGCCCAACCGCCGCTGTCGTCGTGGTAGGGTCGCGCAGGCTGTGGCGACGAAGGACTTTCCCCACGCTTCATTGGTGGAAGGGCTGCGATTCACCGCGCAGGTCGCGATCCCGAATGTGATCCAGGGCCTGTTCCGGCGACGGCGGACCGCCGCCGCCGCGGCGACCAAGGCGGGCGCCGACGGGCTCGCCGTGTCGTTCATCGGCGGCCTGCTTCGCAGCTACGGCGAGGGGCCGCTGTGGATCCGTGTGGCCAAGGACGAGGCGCTGCTGTTGCTGGGACGCGACGCAATCCGGCACGGGCTCCAAGGGTCGCCCGAGCCCTTCGCCGCCGACCCCGAGCCCAAGAAGAGCGCGATGGAACGCTTCCAGCCTGATGCCCTGACGATTTCACGCGATCGGGAGTGGTCCGATCGCCGCCGGTTCACCGAGGCGGTGCTCGACACGGACCGGCCGGCGCACCGGCTCGGCGATCGCTTTGCCGCCGTCGCGGTGGAGGCCGCGCAGGCGCTCCCCGCGCAGCTCGATTGGGAGACCTGGAACGCTGCGGTTCGCCGGGTGGCGCGGCAGGTCATCCTCGGCCCCGGGGCCGCCGATGACGACGAGCTTTCGCAGATGCTCGGGGAGCTGATGGATAAATCCAATCCGCCCGGCCGGGGTGATGCGGAGCTGCTCGAGCGTTATACGCAGCGGCTGCAGGGTTACGTCGACGCTGCGCAGGACGGCAGTCTCGTGGGGTTGTTCTCGCAGGCGCCCAGCACCGAGCTGACCGAACCGGCGCGGCAGGTGACCCATTGGCTGTTCGCCCTCGGCGACACGCTGGCGATCAACGCGCTCCGCGCTCTCGCGCTGCTGGCCGTACATGACACCGAGCGTGAGCGAGCCGGTGCGGATGAGGCATTTCTCGGTGCCTGCCTGCAGGAGGCGATGCGCCTGTGGCCGACCACCGCGATGCTGTCCCGGGTGACCGCGCACGACACCGATTGGGATGGAGTCCGAGTCCCGGAGGGGACGCAATTGCTGATCGTCAACACGTTCAACCACCGCGACTGGGAGACGATCGAGTTCGCCGACCGCTTCGACCCCGAACAATGGCTGAGCGGAGATGCCGGTGGTGATTGGCAGTTCAACCACTTCAGCCACGGGCCTCAGGGTTGCCCCGGAGCCGGCCTGTCGCTGCTCGTCGGCCAGGCGATGCTCGGGACGGTCGTGCGCGAGCACGGCGTGCGGCTCGAGCAACCGGGGCTCGACCCCGGCAAGCCGATGCCCCACACGCTCGACTTCTTCGCGCTGAAGTTCGAGCTCTCGCCGCCCGCCTGACGGGCTTGCGTTCAGGCCTCGCGCCTCAGCCCAGTAGCTCGGTGGCCAGGTCCGCGTAGCAGGCCGCGGCGAAGCCGAGGTCACGCACGTCGATCCGCTCGTCGGCGTTGTGCACCAGCGGCGCGGCCTCGAGCAGCGTCTGGTGGCGCTGGGGAAAGAAGCCGTAGGCAACACACTCCGGGAACGCCTCGCGGAACCAGCGCGAGTCCGAGAACCCCGGCAGGATCACCGGCACGGTCGCGGCTCCGGGGTCGTTGGCGGCGATCCAGCGCTCGATCGTGCCCATCAGGGGTGTGTCGATCGGCGACTGGTTGCCCGTCACGGTCTCGGTGAACTGGATCTGCACCTGGTCGTACAGATCGCCGAGGACTTCCTTGATCCTTGCGCTCGCGGCGTCCTCGCCCAAACCAGGCGGAACCCGGCAGTCGACCTTCACGGACGCGCGGGACGGGATCACGTTCACCTTGTCTGAGGCGTGGGCCATCGTCGGGGTCAGCGTGACGCCGAGCATCGGCTCGAGGAAGGTCAGCAGCGCGGGTGCCTGCGCGCCGATCTGCTCGAGCGCCGCAGCCGGATCCCCGGGATCCTGACCCAGGCCTCGCAACAGCGCGGCCGGGCCGTCGGTGACGTTGAACGAGGACTCCGCGCCGGCCAGCTTCAGCAGCACCGGACCGAGTTTCAGCAGCGCGTTGTCTCCGGTCTTGGGCAGGGACGCGTGCCCCGCCGCTCCGGTCGCGGTGATGGTGAAGCGGAAGATCCCCTTTTCGGCGCAGCACACCCCATAGCGGCGCTGGCCGTCATATTCGAACACCTCGCCGCCGCCCTCGTTGAGCAGCATGTCGCAGCGGACCTTGTCGGGATGCTGTTTGCACAGCCACTGCGCCCCGATCTCGCCGCCGGTCTCCTCGTCGGACACGAACACCAGCCGGAGCGTTCCGCGCGCGGGGCGCCAGCCGGCCCGCGCCAGGGCGGCTCCGGCGACGGCCTCGGCGGCGACCTGGGACTTCATGTCCAGGGCGCCGCGTCCCCACAGAAAGCCGTCCTCGACATCGCCTGACCAGGGATCGTGCCGCCACTCGCTCGGATCCGCGAGAACCGTGTCGACGTGGCCGAGGAACACCAGCGTTGGGCCATCCGCAGCGCCTTGGAGGTTGGCGACGAGGTTCGGCCGCGACTCACTGGTGCCGAGGATCTCGGTCTCGAATCCGGCTGCGGCCAGGTAGCGCTCGAGATGCTCGATCGCGGGACGCTCGTTGCCCGGCGGGTTGACGGTGTTGAAGCGGACGAGCTCCGCCAGCACCTCGGTGGTCTCGTTCTGGAGCTGGGAGCTGTTCATGCTGAGAGCGTAGACGTGCCACGCGCCCCGGGGGTGGCGACGTCGTCTCGTAGAGTCACGCGACGTGGCCGCCACCTCCGAGGATCTCGCGCTCGCGCTGGAGCTGGCCGATCTGGCCGACGAGATCACGCTGCGCCGCTACCGCGCCGAGGACCTGCTGATCGAGACCAAGCCCGATCTGACGCCCGTGACCGAGGCCGATCGCGCGGTGGAGCAGGCAATCCGTGCTCGGCTGGCCGAGGTTCGCCCCGAGGACGCGGTGATCGGCGAGGAGTACGACGACGTGTCCGTGCCCGACACCGTCCGGCGTTGGATCATCGATCCGATCGACGGGACCAAGAGCTACGTCCGCGGGATGCCCACCTGGTCGACCCTGATCGCGCTGTCCGTGCAGACAGACGTCACCGTCGGGGTCGTCTCCGCCCCCGCCGCGGGCCGGCGGTGGTGGGCCTCGCGCGGAGCGGGCGCGTTCGCCGACGGGCGCCCGATCCGGGTGTCCAGCATCGCCAGCCTCGGCGACGCCCAGCTCGCCTGGGGCGGGATCGAGGACTGGGACGCGGTCGGGCGCCTGGACGCGCTCGTCGAGCTCGGGCGAAGCTGCTGGCGCACGCGCGGTGTCGGCGACGCCTGGCAGTACATGCTCGTCGCCGAGGGAGCGGCCGAAATCGCGCTCGACCCCGTCGTCTCGATCTGGGACCTGGCTGCGGTTCAGTTGGTGGTCGAGGAGGCCGGAGGCCGCTTCAGCGACCTGGCTGGAGTTCGCGGGCCGGGCGGCGGCGATGGAATCGCGACGAACGGGCTGTTGCACGACGCAGCGCTGGCCATCGTCGGTCGCTGACGACGTCGGTCGCTGACCACGTCGGTCGCTGACCACGTCGGCCACCGACCAGTCGGCCGCCGACGCGCGCCGGGGAAGTCCGCATACTTCAGTCATGGAGCAGCTGTTCGACAGCGATGACACGCGCGGAGCCGCGCCGGCGCCTGATCCCGCGGCACCGCTCGCCGCCCGGATGCGCCCGCGGACGCTGGACGAGTTCGTCGGCCAGGATCGGCTGCTCGCCGGGGGGTCGGCGCTGCGGCGCGCGCTTAAGGAGGGACACCCGCACTCGATGATCCTGCACGGGCCACCGGGGACCGGCAAGACGACGCTGGCGCGGCTGGTGGCGGAAGCCTCCGATGCCGCGTTCGAGGAGGAGAGCGCGGTCCAGGCCGGCCGCGCCGAGGTGCGAGCGGTGCTCGAGCGCGCGCGCCAACGACTGAGGGCGGGCGGGAAGCGGACAGTGTTCTTCCTGGATGAGATCCATCGGTTCAACAAGGCCCAGCAGGACGCGCTTCTGCCTGCGGTGGAGGAGGGGCTGATCACGCTGATCGGGGCCACCACGGAGAACCCGTACTTCGAGGTCAACTCGGCGCTCATCTCCCGCACCCACGTCTACGAGCTGGATGCGCTGACCGCGGCGGACATCACCGTGCTGCTGGAGCGAGCCATGGAGCGCGGCGAGTGCGGGGCGGGAGCGGTTCTGTCGCCAGAGGCGCTGGAGTTCATCTCCGAGCGCTCGGCCGGCGACGCCCGGATGGCGCTGAATGCGCTGGAGCTGGCCTGTGAGACCGCGGCGGGCGGCGAGGTCACGCTGGCCCAGGCTGAGGATGCGCTCCAGCGACGGGCGCTGCTCTACGACCGCCAGGCGGATCGCCATTTCGACACCATCTCGGCCTGGATCAAGGCAACGCGGGGATCCGATCCCGACGCGTCGCTCTACTACCTGGCCGTGATGCTCGAGGGTGGGGAGGATCCCCGGTTCATCGTGCGGCGGATGGTGGTGCTCGCCTCCGAGGACATCGGCAACGCCGACCCGCAGGCGCTCGTGGTGGCCACCGCCGCCGCCCAGGCGGTCGAGCACGTTGGGCTTCCCGAGTGCCAGTTCGCGCTCGCCCAGGCGGCAATCTATTTATCGCTCGCGCCGAAGTCCGATGCCGCCAAGAAGGCGGTGTTCGCGGCCCGGGAGCACATCCGGGACCGGGGCGCCTCGGCTCCGCCGGCCCCTCTGCGCTCGTCCACCCGCAGCGACGGCGGCTATGACAATCCCCATCGGCGCCCGGGACACATATCGCCTCAGGAGCTGTTGCCCGATTCAGCCATTGGGCAGCGGTTCTACGTCCCGGATGACGCCGAGGCGGCGCTGCTGGAGCGGCTCGAGCAGCTGCGGCGGGCCCGCGGCCGCGGCTGAGCGGCCTGGTGAAAATTTACGGCCACTTCACAGGCCGGCGAATCCAAGCTACTACCCTGTAGGAAGTGAATTCGAGCTTTGATCCCGGCGCGCTGCTGGCCAGTTCCTACCTGCTTCCACGCGGTCCCCGCGTGCGCTTGCGCCTGCCGCAGCTGCGAGACGCCCCGGCGATCCGGGAGCTGCTGCGCTCCCAGGGGGGTGCAACCGAGGACCTGGAAGCCGCCAGGCTCGTGCGCTTCGACCCGCGCCGGCGCCTGGTGATCTGCGCCACCGCGCTGATCGGCTCCCGGGAGACGATCGTCGGGATCGGCGCCATCGACCTCGAGCCGGGCCGGCAGATCCAGCCGGACACGCTGGTGGTGGACGGTGAGCTGACCGACGGCCTCGATGGGCTGCTGGCCCGGGCCCTCATCGGGCGTGCGGCCGCCGTCGCGCGTACCCGCGCGGCGTAGCTGCCGAACGGTAATCTCGTCTGAGTGGTTGTTGCCGCCGTGGATCAGCTCGAGTCGTTCAACCCGGCCACGGGCGCGCGCGTCGGGGCGGTGCCGATCACCTCTCCGGATGACGTCGCGTCAGTCGTGGACGAGGTGGCCAAGGTTCAGCGGTTCTGGGCTCAGCTGACGCTCGCGGACCGGGCGCGCTACCTCGAGCGGGCCGGCCAGGTGCTGATCGACGAATCCGACGAGATCCGGGACCTGATCGTGCGCGAGCAGGGAAAGCCCCGTAACGAGGCCTTCTCGATGGAGATCCTGCCCACGATCGATGCCCTGCGGTGGATCGGCCACGCGGGTATCGAGATCCTCTCCGACGAGAAGATCCCCATGTCGCAGGTGTTCCTGAAGACCAAGAGCTCGGCCTTCACCTACGAACCGCTGGGAGTGATCGGGGTCATCTCGCCCTGGAACTACCCCTGGAGCATCCCGTTCGGCGAGGTGGCGCTGGCCCTGATGGCCGGCAACGGCGTCGTGCTCAAGCCCGCGTCCCTGACCCCGCTCCTGGGGGAGCGGATCGCCAGGGTGTTCGAGCGCGCCGGCGTTCCGGAGGGTCTCGTGCGGGTGATCCACGGCCCGGGCACCGGGCCGGCGCTGGTCGACTCGCGCGTGGCCAAGATCTTCTTCACGGGCTCGGTCGAAACCGGTCGTGGTGTCGGCGAGCGATGCGCCAAACGCCTGAAGGGCTCGATCCTGGAGCTCGGAGGCAAGGACCCGATGATCGTCCTGCCGGACTGCAACCTTCAGCACGCCGTCGCCGGCGCGCTGTGGGGTGGGTTCGCCAACGCGGGGCAGACCTGCTCGGGCATCGAGCGTGTCTACGTGATGCGTGAAGTCGCCGAGCACTTCATCTCCGGCGTGGTCGCAGGAGCTCAGAAGCTCCGGGTCGGCGACCCGATCGAGTGGGATACGGAGATCGGCCCGATGGTCACGCGTGAGCAGTACGAGATCGTCCGCGAGCTCGTCGACGATGCCGTCGCCGCGGGCGCAACTCTGTGCTGCGGGGGTCCGGCCGAGGCGCCGGCGGGGCTGGGAGACGGAGCTTTCTACGCCCCCGCCGTGCTCACCGGAGTCACCCACGACATGCGGATCATGCGCGAAGAGATCTTCGGGCCCGTGCTGCCGATCGTCGTCGTCGATTCCGAGGACGAGGCCGTCGCGCTGGCGAACGACAGCGACTTCGGGCTGGGCGCCTCGGTCTGGACCTCCGATCGCAGCAAGGGTGAGCGGATCGCCAGGGAAATTGAATCCGGGATGGTGTGGATCAACGATCACATGTTCAGCCACGGCGCCTGCCAGTGCTCGTGGGGCGGCGTAAAGGAGTCGGGCCTGGGGCGCACCCACTCCAAGTTCGGGCTCTATGAGTGCGTCAACGTCAAGCTGCGGGTCTGGGAGCCCTCCACCGTACGAAATGCCTGGTGGCACCCGTACGACGAAACCCTCGGCCAGGCCTTGCGTCAAACCGCCACGATCCTCTACGGGCGTCCGTCGATCCGTGCCGGGGCGCTCAAGGACGGGATCCGGCCGCTCATGAAGGTCGGCGCGCGGCTCGCCCGCGACGCCGTCAAGCGGTAGGCGCCCAGCCGGGGGCGGGAGCCTGGCTACCCTTAGAGGCGTGCCCGCCCAGGCCTACCTCGGCAAGGAATGCGTCTGCCAGCTCCGCAAGTGGATCTGCGACCAGTCCTGCGTCCGGGACATGCTCCAGACGCCGTTCTACATCGCCTGCCTGAGGCTCAAGGGACGTCGCTGCGTGGTCGTCGGGGGCGGCGACATCGGGCTGGAGAAGGTAGAGGGGCTGCTGGCGTGCGACGCCGGCGTGACGCTGGTCGCTCCCGAGGCCCATCCGGCCCTGGTGGAGCTCGCGAACGAGGGGTCGATCCGCTGGGAGCAGCGCGACTACGAGACCGGTGACCTCGACGGTTGCCTGATCGCGATCGCCGCGACCAGCGACACCGACGTCAACATCCGCGTGTTCGACGACGCCGAGCGACGCGCGATGCTGGTCAACGTCGTCGACGTGCCGCCGCTGTGCAACTTCATCCTGCCGGCGATCGTGCGCACCGGACCGCTGGCCGTGGCGATCGCCACCGCCGGCGCCTCCCCGGCGCTGGCCAAGCGGATGAAGCGCGAGATTGGCGAGATGTTCGGCGAGCCGTACGCGGTCCTCGCCGTGCTGCTCAACGACGTTCGCGGCTGGGCCAAGGCGACACTCCCGACCTATCAGGAGCGCAAGGATTTCTTCGAGTCGATCGTCAACGGCGAGCCCGATCCGGTCGAGCTGCTCCGGGCCGGCGACGCGCAGGCGGTGCGCGACCTGATCGAGGCCGCCCAGCGCAGCCACGCCCCCGCGTGAGCGAAGAACCCCCTCAGCTGACCCATCTGGACAGCGCCGGAAGCGCCCGCATGGTCGACGTCGGAGCCAAGCCGGCGACCGAGCGCCGCGCGGTCGCCCGCGCCGTCGTCAGGGTCTCGCGTGCGACCGCCGCCGCGGTCCTGGCCGGGGATGCCCCCAAGGGCGACGTGCTGGGGGTGGCCCGGATCGCCGGCATCCAGGCGGCCAAGCGCACCTCGGAGCTGATCCCGCTGTGCCACCCGCTGGCGCTGTCGTTCGCCGGGGTCGAGGCCTCAATCGACGTCGAGGCCGGGGAGATTCGCCTCACGGCCGAGGCCCGGACCACCGGTCCGACCGGGGTGGAGATGGAGGCACTGACCGCGGCCAGCGTCGCGGCGCTGACGATCTACGACCTGGTCAAGGGGATCGAGCGGGGCGCGGAGATCGCCGAGGTGGTGCTGGTCGAGAAGTCGGGCGGGAAGTCCGGGGACTGGCGGCGGCCCGAATAGGGCGCTGAGACATGCGCGCGGCGATCCTCACGATCTCGACCTCGGTCGCAGCCGGTACCTCCGAGGATCTTTCGGGGGTGGCGCTGGCGGAGCTGGTGCAAGCCGCCGGCGCCGCCGTCGTCGCCCGGGAGGTCGTGAGCGACGACCGCGGCCTGATCGAGGACGCACTGCGCCGGTTCTCCGCTCCCCAGGAGAACATCTCGCTGATCTTCACCACCGGCGGCACCGGATTCACACCGGACGATGTCACGCCTGAGGCCACTCGCGCCGTGATCGACCGTGACGCTCCCGGGTTCGCCGAGGCGATGCGCGCCGAGTCGCTGCGGCACACGCCGCTCGGGATCCTGACGCGCGGGGTCTCGGGCATCGCGGGCAGGACGCTGATCGTCAACTTCCCGGGGAATCCCAAGGCGATCGGCGAGCTGTTTCCGGTGATCGCGCCGACGCTGCGACACGTGGTGGCCACGCTGGCGCGTGAGGGCGGGCGCGCAAGCGGCGGCGACGCCGGCCACGAGGCATAGCGTCAGCCAGCCTCGCGTCCGGAACTGCGCATCGAGAGTGGATGTGTCTCGGGTCCGGTCGGTTGGCTGTCGTCCGTTGCCGAACTGGGGGGTCAGAACACGACGATCAACCTCTTCTGACCGACGCTTGCCGTGTAGACCGCGCTATCCGCGGTCCAGACGTCACGCGCCACGCCGGCAGCGTTCAATGACGCGTTATGACGGCGCCGGGCGCGGAATTCGGCCGGCCCGGCAAAGGGCATGGGAGCGTGACTCGCGCAGCGGCGGCGAGCGCGAGCGCCTTGAGCCGGGCCGCCGGCTAGCCCCCGCCGACGACCCCCCGCCGCTGCCCCCACCAGCCCCGCCTATGCTGTCGCGCGCCATGCGAATCGACGCAGCGTCACGGTGTGCCCGGCCCGCCCGCGGTTGAACTGCGCGGCCTCACGCGCCACTTTGGCGAGCGGACTGCGCTGAGAGACGTCTCGCTGGAGCTGCCGGCGGGTGCCACGCTGGCGGTGCTCGGACGCAATGGCGCCGGGAAATCCACCCTCCTGCGGATCCTGGCCACGCTGCTGCGCCCGCATGCGGGCGAGATCTCGGTGTTCGGCGAAGTGCTCCCGAAACGGGCGTTCGCGGTGCGCGCCAGGCTCGGGCTTCTCGCCCACGAACCGCTGCTGTACCGCGACCTCACCGCCCGGGAGAACCTCCGCTACCACGCGAGACTGCACAACGCTCCCGAGGCGCGCATCGAGGAGCTGCTGGACGCGGTGCATATGGGGCGGCGCGGAAACGAGCCGGTGAGGCTGCTCAGCCGCGGCATGGTCCAGCGGGTGGCGGTGTGTCGCGCGGTCCTCCACTCTCCGGAACTGCTGCTCCTTGACGAACCGCGGGCCAACCTCGACCCGGGCGCCGGCGAGCTGGTGGAGCCCCTGATCGGCCGCCCCAGCGGTTGCACGCGAGTGATCACCACGCACGATCCCCGGGCCGCGCTGGCCGAGGCTGACGTCGTGCTGGGCCTGAAGGACGGACGTACCGCGTTCTTCGGCGCGCCGCGAGCGTTGAGCGACGAGGCGCTGAAGGAGCTGTACGCGTGAAGACCGCGCTCACCGTCCTACGCAAGGATCTGCTGCTGGAAATGCGGACATTCGAGACGGTGCCGGCGATGGCGCTGTTCTCTCTCAGCAGCTTCGTGATCTTCCACTTCGCTCTGAACCGCGCGAGCGTCGACGGCCAGCTGGCCGCCGGCGTGTTGACCGCGACGCTGCTGTTCGCCGCGCTGCTGGGGATCAACCGGCTGTTCGTGGCCGAGCGAGAGCATGGTGGCGTTGACGCGTTTCTGCTCGCGCCGGTGGATCGAACCGCGATGCTGCTGGCCAAGGCCACGGCCCTGTTCACGTTCCTGGTCGTGCTGGAGGTGATCGCCGTCCCGGCCTTCGGGCTGCTGCTGCTCGGTCCGTCGCTCGGACCTCCATTGCTCGGCCTGATCGCGGTGCTGGCGCTGTCGAACCTGGCGTTTGCCGTGATCGGCACGCTGGTCAGCGCGATCGCCGTCCACACCCGGGCTCGTGATCTGATCGGCCCGATCATCGGGCTGCCGCTGCTGATACCCGCGCTGATCGGCACCGCGCGGGCCGCCGGGCCGCTGCTGGCGGTCCATGGTTCCGGGTCACCTCCAGGCAAGTGGCTGGCCATCCTCGGGCTCTATGATCTGGTGTTCGCCCTCTTGGCCTACGCGGTTTTCGATTTCCTCTTGGAGGACTAGCAAAAGTGATCACCCACGGGCGCGGCCTGCGTGGCCTGTCCCTTGCCACCGTCGTCTTCATCAGCCTCGCGTTAGCGCTGGTGTTCTTCTACGCGCCGCTTGACGCCGATCAGGGCTTCGTGCAGAAGATCTTCTACATCCACGTTCCGCTGGCGATCGTGTCGCTGTGTGGGTTCGTCCTGGGTGCGCTGATGGCGATCGGACACCTGCGCACCGGGGACCGCCGGTGGGACATGCGCGCGTACGTCGCGATCCACATGTCACTGATCTTCTCTGTGGGTGCGCTGATCACCGGCTCGATCTGGGCCAAGGCCTCGTGGGGGCACTGGTGGGTGTGGAACGAGCCGACACTGGTGTCCTTTCTGATCGTCGTGCTGATGTTCGCCACCTACCAGCCGCTGCGCTTCTCGATCGAGGACCCGGAGCGCCAGGCGCGCTACGCCAGCGTGTTCGCGATCGTCGCGGGGGCGTTCGTGCCGCTGAACTTCATCGCCGTCCGGCTGGCGCAGGGATTCGTGCACCCGCGCGTGCTGACGCTGGGTGGCGGCAACCTTCCGGCAGCGATGCAGCTGGTGTTCATGATCTCGCTGATCGGCGTCGCGCTGCTCTACGTCACCCTGTGGAAGTACGAGATGACGGCCAAGAACGCACGCATGCAGACCCGGGCGCTGCGCCGGATGATCCTCGGGGAGGAGGAGCTTCGGCCGCTGCGCCGGAGCGCGGCACCGTCATGAACCTGATCTTCGCCGCGACCCCCGCGCTGCCGCTGCACACGGCCGGGAAGTACGTGGCGGCCGCGTACATCGTGTTCGTGCTGCTGCTGCTGGTTTACGTCGCGATCATGGCGGTCAGGCTGGGCCGGACCGAGCGGGAGCTGGCCGAGCTCGCGCGTGACGTGGCGGCTCGCCGTCCGACCGCGGCGGCTGAGGAGCGGGAGGCGGAACCGGTCCGATGAGCGAGCTGCTGGCGATCGGCGTCTCGCATAAGACCGCTCCGGTTGAGGTGCGCGAGCGGCTGGCGCTGCCCGAAGCGCGGGCCGGCGAGTTCGTGCGGGATCTGCGCGGGGCGGCTGAGGTGCACGAGGCGGTTGCGATCTCCACCTGCAACCGGACCGAGCTCTACCTCGTCGTCGGCGACCCGGTGGAGGGCGAGAGCACGGTGCTGGCGATGCTGGCCAGCCAGGCGGGGATCAGGCCGACGGAACTCGCCTCGGCGATCTACTCCCACCGCAACTGCGAGGCGGCACGCCACCTGTATCGCGTCACGGCCGGCCTCGAGTCGATGATCGTCGGAGAAGCAGAGATACAGGGCCAGATCAAGCGGGCCTACGAGTCCGCGCTGGCCAAGGACGCCGTCGGGCCGCTGACCAACCATCTGTTCAAGGCGGCGCTCGCGGCGGGCAAGCGGGTGCGCACCGAAACGGCGATCGGCGAGCGCCAGCTCAGCCTTCCGGCGCTCGCGGTGGCGCTGGCCCGCGAGCGTCTCGGAGCGCTCGAGGGCCGCGAGGTGGTGATCGTCGGCACCGGAGAGACCAGCGAGCTGACCGCCCGCGCGCTGGCCGACAGCGGCGGCCAGACGGTGTTCGTGGCCACCCGGCGCCGGGACCGGGCGGTGAGCCTGGCCAAGCGCTACGGGGGGCGCAGCGTAAGCTTCGACGAGCTGCCACAGGCGCTCGAGCGGGCCGACATCGTCGTGGCGGCCACGGCCTCGCCCCATCTGTTGCTGGAGGCACGTGAGCTGGCCGAGGTGATGCAGCTTCGGGGAGGCTCGCCGATGCTGCTGATCGACCTGGCGGTGCCGCGTGACATCGATGCCTCGTGCGCTGAGATTCCTGGGATCTCGCTGTTCGACATCGACGACCTGCAGGCCGTGATCGCGCGCAACCGCAAGGTGCGCCAGGCGGAGGCCCGCAAGGCCGAGGGCATCATCGAGGAGGAGATCCAGCATTTCGCGGCCTGGATGGGGTCGCTGGAGGTCCTCCCGACGCTGGCCGCGCTGCGAAGCCACGCCAACGAGATCGCCGACCAGGTGGTCCGGGAGAACGCGGGAAAGTGGGAGTCCGCGTCCCCGCGTGATCGCGACCGGGTGGACGCGCTCGCGCGTGCGGTGGTCAACCGGCTGCTGCACGAGCCGACGCTGCGGATGAAGGAGCTCCGCGACGACCGCGTCCATGCGCGGATGGCGCTCGTCCGCGATCTGTTCAACCTCGCTGAGCGCGAGGCCGGGCTCGGTGAGGAGGAGCCGGCCGAGGAGGCTCCGGCGGAGCTCGCCGAGGTTCGGGCGCTCCCACAGCGACGGCGCTGATGCGGATCGGCACGCGCGGCAGCGCGCTTGCGCTCGCGCAGGCGGACTGGGTCGCGCAGCGGCTGCCGGGGGAGACTGAGATCGTCACGATCACCACGGCGGGCGATCGCCAGCGAGCAGTGGGGGACAAGTCCCGATGGGTCTCCGAGCTCGAGCGGGCGCTGCTCGAGGACCGGATCGACCTCGCCGTGCATTCCGCCAAGGATGTGCCCGCCGAGCTCGCCGACGGCCTTGCGCTGGTGGCGATCCCGCAGCGGGCCGATCCCCGCGATGCCATCTGCGGCGCGCGTTCGCTGCAGAGCATGGAGGCCGGGGGGCGGGTGGGACCCAGCAGCCTGCGTCGCGCCGCCCAGATCCGCTCCATCCGGGACGACCTGGAGGTGGTGGAGATCCGCGGCAACGTCGACACGCGCCTGCGCAAGCTGGCCGAGGGCGAGGTCGACGCGCTCGTGCTGGCCTACGCGGGGTTGCAGCGGCTCGGACGGGCACAGGAGGCGTCGGGCCTCCTCGACGACCTGGTCCCGGCCGCCGGTCAGGGCGCCCTGGCGCTGGAGGGCCACGCCGCCGGGGTCAGCGCCGAGGAGCTGAGCGAGCTCCGGGACGCCGCCACAACCGCCTGCGTATCGGCCGAGCGGGAGTTGACGCGCGCTCTCGGGGCATCCTGCAACACGTCAGTCGGTGCCCACGCGCGGACCCTTAAGGGCGGCCGGATCGAGCTGCGCGCGTGGGTGGGTCTGCCCGACGGGTCCGCCTGGTGTCGCGACGCCGCGCAGGGCGAGCAGCCCGGACTCGGCACGCTCGTCGCGGATCGGCTGCTCGCGGCCGGGGCCGGCGAGCTGCTCAGCGAAGCCGAGCGTGTCGGGTGACCGTTTACCTGGTGGGGGCCGGCCCGGGCGATCCGGGCCTCATGACCGCTCGCGCGCTCGAGTTGATCGCCGCCGCCGACGTGATCGTCTATGACCGGCTGATCCCACCCTCGGCGCTCGAGCTGGCACGCGAGGACGCGACGCTGATCTACGCCGGCAAGGAGGGCGGCGGTCCGTCGATGCCCCAGGCCGAGATCGAGCGGCTGCTGCTCGAGCATGGCGCACAGGGCCGGGAGGTGGTGCGGCTGAAGGGCGGCGATCCCTATGTCTTCGGGCGCGGCGGCGAGGAGGCCGAGAGCCTACGGGTGGCGGAGATCCGGTTCGAGGTGGTGCCGGGGATCACGGCCGGCGTCGCGGCCGCGGCTTATGCCGGCATCCCGGTGACCCATCGCGATGCCGCCAGCGCGGTCGCGTTCCTGACCGGCCACAAAGCTCCGAACAAGCCAGAACCCGCCCCCGACTGGGAGGCGATCGCCCGGTTCTCCGGGACGCTTGTGGTGTACACGGGCGT
>JBPCMW010000044.1:0-14954 GCA_051001875.1 Solirubrobacteraceae bacterium
TTTTTTTGGTGGTGTGGGGGGGGGGGGGGATCAGGGGGGGGGGCGGGGAGGGCAGCGGCGCGGTGATGTGTTGGCCGGAGCGGCTGCCCATCCGCTCCAGCGAGGCGGCCGGCCGTTTCCACGTTGCCAGCATCTGGAGCGCCCCCGGAACGCTCGGTCCCGGCGGCAGCGACCGCCTGATCTCCCGCTTGCTGATTGTTGCCGGCATCGGAATCGGCCTTGGAGGATACGGGCGCACCCGAACGCGCGCGAGTCGCTACGGCTCGCGGAGCGCTCCTTCCACCGACAGCAGCAGCCGTTTGCGCTCGACGCCGCCGGTGTAGCCGCCGAGCCGGCCGTCCGCCTGCAGGACGCGATGGCACGGGACGATGATCGGCAGCGGGTTGCTGCCGAGCGCGTTACCGGCCGCCCGCGAGCCACGGGGGCTCCCGGCCTCGCCGGCCATCAGCTTGTAGCTGGACACGCTCCCGTAGGGGATCCGCGCCGTGGCCTGAAGCACGCGGCGGGTGAACCCGTGAGTGAGTCGCCAGTCCAGCGTGATCTCGAAGTGCGTCCGCCGTCCGGCGAAGTATTCGTCGAGCTCGCGCCGGAACTGATCGAGCTCGCGCGGCGCCGCCAGGACGCGCGGAGAGATCCGAGCCGCGAGGTCCTCCAACACCGGCTCCTGCGCTCCGTCGAGGTATGCCAGGCGGACGAGCCCTCGCGGGGTCTTGGCCAGCAGCAGCGTTCCCACCGGAGAGTCGAGCGTCGCGTAGGCGACATCGAGCAGCCCGGCGCGGGCCGCGGCCTCGGTCAGGCTGGGGAGCGATTCCGGTTGCGGTGGTGCGGCTGCGCGCAGCGCTTCGCCGATCAGATCATCGTTGTTCATGACTCGTACTCCGTTCGAAGTCGTTTGAGGGCCTCGTGCACGCTTCGTCGTGCCGCCTCCTCGCTGGTGCCCATCACCGCCGAGATCTCCGCATAGCCGGCGTCCGCGACGTAACGCAGCGCCAGCGCGGTGCGCTGCTTGGGCGGGAGCCGGCGGACCTCGCCCCAAAGCCCCGCGTCGGGCAGCGGCTCCGGGGAAACTCCGCGCTCGGGCACGTCGGCGACCGGAACCGCGCGGCGCCCTCGGGCCCGGGCGGAGTCGATCGCCTTGCGGTGCGCGACGGTCAGGATCCAGCTCCGCAAATTTGACGCGTCCCGCAGCCGCGGGTAGGCGCGCAGGGCCGCCACCCAGGTCTCCTGATAGGCGTCGTCGGCTTCCACGGGTCCGAGGCTGGCGACCAGGAACCGCTGGACGTCCCGGCCGTAGGCGTCGAGAAGCTGCTGGAACGGAGGGAGGCTCACGGGAACACAACGCATCTGGGAGCCAGACCGTGAGATCGTCCGGGTTGGGGGTGTGGGCCCTGGGATAGGCTGAGCGGGATGGAGCAACGATCGCTCGGGACGCAGGGACTTGTCTGCTCGGCCGAAGGGCTGGGCTGTATGGGCATGTCCGAGTTCTACGGCGCCGCCGACGAGACGGAGGCGATCGCCACGATCCATCGCGCCCTCGAGCTTGGGGTCACGATGCTCGACACCGCCGACGCGTACGGATACGGCGACAACGAGGTGCTCGTCGGGCACGCCGTCGCCGACCGCCGTGACGACGTTGCGGTGGCGACCAAGTTCGGCCTCATTCGCGACCGGGAGGACCCGACGCGGCGCGGGGTAAACGGGCGCCCCGAGTATGTGCTGGATGCGTGTGACGCATCGCTACGCCGCCTGGGACTCGAACACATCGACCTGTACTACCAACACCGGGTCGATCGCGACGTTCCGATCGAGGAGACCGTGGGCGCGATGGCCGAACTCGTCGATGCCGGCAAGGTCCGCTTCCTCGGCCTCTCGGAGGCCTCGGCCGAGACGATCCGCCGGGCCCACGACGTGCACCCGATCTCCGCGCTCCAGAGCGAGTACTCGCTGTGGAGCCGGGACATCGAGGAAGAGGTGCTGCCGACGATCCGTGAGCTTGGCATCGGTCTGGTCGCCTACAGACCGCTGGGGCGCGGCTTTCTCACCGGACGCATCTCCAAGCCGGAGGATCTCGACGAACAGGACTTCCGCCGGCACAACCCGCGCTTCCAGGGCGAGAACCTCCGGAGCAATCTGGAGTTGCTGGAGCGGGTCAAGGAGCTGGCGGCCGGGCACAACTGCACACCGGGTCAGCTGGCCCTCGCCTGGGTCCTGGGCCAGGGCGACGAGATGGTCCCGATTCCGGGAACCAAGCGGCGGGCTTATCTGCAGGAGAACGTCGATGCCACGGAACTGACGCTGAGCGACGAGGACCTCCGCCGGCTCGACGCAGCGGCCCCCGCGGGAGCGGCCTCCGGCGACCGCTATCCGGACATGTCGTGGGTCAACCGCTGAGCAAGACCGCGCTCACGGCTTGATCGCTCGGCCCATTCGCTATACAAAAAGACCATGGCACGCGCAATCTGGTCTGGCGCAATCAGCTTCGGGCTCGTCAACGTCCCCGTCAAGCTCTACAGCGCCACGTCGCCGAAGACCGTCCGCTTCCATCAGCTGTCGAGCAAGACGGGCGCTCGCATCAAGCAGAAACGGGTGGATCCGACCACCGGTGACGAGGTGCCGTTCGAGGAGATCATCAAGGGCTACGAGATCACTCCCGACCGCTACGTCACGATCGCCCCGGAGGAACTTGACGCGCTCGACCCCAAGGCGACCCGCACGGTCGACATCGAGGAATTCGTCGATCTGGTCGACATCGATCCGATCTTCTACGACCACAACTACTACCTGGCTCCCACCGCTGGCGGCGCCAAGGCCTACAAGCTGCTGCTGGACGCGATGCGCGAGGCCGGCAAGGTCGGCATCGGCCGCGTCGTGCTGCGGTCAAAGCAGCAGCTGTGCGCTCTGCGCCCGGCGGGCGAGGCACTGACCCTCACCACGATGCTGTTCGGCGACGAGGTGCTCTCACCGGACCGGATCGACGAGCTTGACGCGCTCGGCGACGCGGAAGCCTCCGAGCGCGAGCTGAAGATGGCTCAGCAGCTGATCGCCTCCCTGGCGGCCGACTTCGAGCCGACCAAGTACCGCGACGAGTACCGCGAGCGGGTCCTCGAACTGATCGAGCGCAAGGCTGCCGGCGAGGAGATCGCCGTCCAGCCGCAGGCCGAAGAGCCCGCAGCCGCCCCCGACCTGATGGCCGCCCTGGAGGCCAGCCTCGCTGCGATGCGCCCCGAGGACGAAGTGCCGGCCGAGAAGCCCGCGGCAAAGAAGGCCAAAAAGGCGCCAGGGAGGAAACCGGCCGCCACGAAGCCGGCCAAGAAGCCCCCGGCCAAAGCAAGCGCCAACGGCGCCAGCGACAGCCGCCGGCCATCCCTCGCGGAACAAAAGTAAGCGCTTCTTCCTAGCCAGGCAGTCCGGTCCGCCCGGGATGGCCGGCGGCTGCGCTGGAGCCCACTGGCGCGAGCGCGCGCTGGTACTGTATTGCCGGTCGGGCCGCCGCCGCTCTCCCCTGTCCCGCTCTCAGGGCACCCCTTTCCTATGCACAAGCTTTCCGCTCCACCCGGGGCCACTGGCCTCTACGACCCTCGGAATGAACACGACGCCTGCGGCATCGCGATGGTGGCGAAGCTGTGGGGCGAGGCGAGCCATGCCGTCGTGGAGAAGGCCCTCGACGCGCTCGAGAATCTCGAGCACCGTGGTGCCGAGGGGGCCGACCCCAACACGGGCGACGGAGCCGGGATCCTGCTTCAGATCCCCGATGCGTTCATGCGCGCCGTGGCCGGCGTCGAGCTGCCGGCGCCCGGACGCTACGGCGTCGGGATGTGCTATCTGCCCCGGGATCCTGAGCGACGCCAGGCGCTCGAGCGCCTGATCGAGGAGACGATCGAGGCCGAGGGACAGCGGTTGGTGTGGTGGCGCGACGTCCCGGTCGACGAGCGCCACGTCGGTGACACCGCTCGGCTGGCCGCGCCGCTGATCCGCCAGGTGATGATCGAGGCCTCAGACGAGATCCCTGACCAGGACGCGTTCGAGCGCAAGCTGTACGTGATCCGGAGGGTGATCGAACGGGAGGCCGGAAGCGACCTCGCGCTCCCGAGCTTCTCCTCGCGCACGATCGTCTACAAGGGAATGCTCACCGCACCGCAGCTCCCTCGCTACTTCAATGACCTCCGTGACCCGCGCGTGGCCTCGCGGCTGGCGCTCGTGCACTCACGCTTCTCGACCAACACCTTCCCGAGCTGGGAGCTGGCGCATCCCTACCGGATGATCGCCCACAACGGTGAGGTCAACACGCTCCGGGGCAACGTCAACTGGATGCGGGCGCGCGAATCGCAGCTCGCCTCGGAACTGTTCGGCGATGACCTTGAGAAGGTGATCCCGGTCGTCCGGCAGGGAGGCTCTGACTCGGCGACGTTCGACAACGTGCTCGAGCTCCTGGTGCTCAGCGGGCGCTCGATCCCGCACGCGGTGATGATGATGGTGCCGGAGGCCTACCGCACCCGCCAGGATCTCGATCCTGATGTGAAGGGCTTCTACGACTTCCATTCCTGCATGATGGAACCGTGGGATGGGCCGGCGGCGATCGTCTTCACCGACGGCCGGCTCGTCGGGGCCGTGCTGGACCGCAACGGGCTTCGCCCGGGCCGCTGGATCCAGGACACCGAGGGCTATGTCGTCCTCGCGTCCGAGACCGGGGTGATGACGGTGGCGCCCGAGCACGTCCAGCGCAAGGGCCGCCTGGCGCCGGGCAAGGTGTTCCTGGTCGACCTCGAGGATGGTCGCATCGTCGAGGACGAGGAGGTCAAGCGCGGGGTCGCCCGGCGCAAGCCGTACGGCGAGTGGTACGACCAGTCGGTGGTGCACATCGCGGATCTGCCTGACCGCGAACCGCGGACGCCCCGCATCGAACCGCTGCGCTCCAAGCAGCTGGCCTTCGGGTACTCGCAGGAGGACCTGCGGATGATCATCGCGCCGATGGCGGCCAAGGGCGAGGAGCCGGTGGCGAGCATGGGCAACGACGCCGCGCTGGCCGTGCTCTCCGATCGTCAGCCGCCGCTGTTTGCGTACTTCAAGCAGCTGTTCGCGCAGGTCACCAATCCTCCCATCGATCCACTCCGTGAGGCGTTGGTGATGAGCCTGCAGACGGGGGTTGGGGCCGAGGTCAACCTGCTGATGGAGTCACCGGAGCAGTCCCATCAGCTGGTGATGGAGCAGCCGATCCTCCGAAACGCCGAGCTCGAGAAGCTGCGCCAGGTGTCACATGAGGTGTTCGAGGCCGCCACGCTCGACATCACGTGGCCGATCGAGTCCGGTCCGGACGGGATGGAGATACGCCTGTTTGACCTGTGCGACGAGGCCGCCCGGTACGTTGACAACGGCGCCAACATCCTGATCCTCTCCGACCGCAACCTCGGCGCGGAGCGAGTGGCGATGCCGTCACTGCTCGCGACCGCCGCGGTGCATCATCACCTGGTCCGGCGCGGCACGCGGTTGCGCACTGGGCTGGTGATCGAGTCCGGTGAGCCGCGGGATATCCACAGCATGGCGACATTGATCGGGTATGGCGCGGCGGCGATCAACCCATATCTGATGTTCGAGTCGCTGGACGAACTGGCGGACCGATCGCTGCTGCCAGAGGATCTTGAGCGCGAGCAGGCTGAGCAGCGGATCGTCAAGGCGATCGGCAAGGGGCTGCTGAAGACGATCTCGAAGATGGGCATCTCGACCATCCAGTCTTACTGCGGCGCCCAGATCTTCGAGGCCGTCGGCCTGAACAAGGAGCTGATCGACGCCCACTTCACCGGCACCGCGTCCAGAATCGGCGGCATTGGGCTGGACCACCTGTCGACGGAGGCGATGGAGCGTCACTTCCGCGCCTACCCGCGGACCGGCCGCGACCTGCTGCCGGTTGGCGGTGTCCTGCAGTGGCGCCGCGACGGAGAGATCCACGTGTGGAACCCGGACACGATCGCCAAGCTGCAGCACGCCGTGCGCGGTCAGAACGGCGATGCGCATCAGACCTATGAGGAGTTCTCGCTCCTGGCCAACCAGCAGGCGACCCGCAAGGCGGCGCTGCGCGGCTTGATGAAGTTCAAGCCTTCCGGCAAGCCGGTCCCGCTGGAGGAGGTCGAGCCCGCGAGCGAGATCGTCCGGCGCTTTACCACGGGAGCAATGAGTCTGGGAGCACTCAGCCGCGAGGCGCACGAGACGCTGGCGGTGGCGATGAATCGGCTTGGCGCCAAGTCGAACACCGGTGAGGGGGGAGAGGACCCCTCCCGCTATACGCCCGATGCGAACGGAGACTCGCGCCGCTCGGCGATCAAGCAGATCGCCTCGGGCCGGTTCGGCGTCACGATCCACTATCTCGTCAACGCTGACCAGTTGCAGATCAAGATGGCCCAGGGCGCCAAGCCCGGCGAGGGCGGTCAGCTTCCCGGTCACAAGGTCGACGACTACATCGCCAAGATCCGCAACTCGACCTCGGGCGTCGGGCTGATCTCCCCGCCGCCGCATCACGACATCTATTCGATCGAGGACCTCAAGCAGCTGATCTACGACCTGCGCTGCGCCAACCCGCGTGCGTCGGTCTCGGTGAAGCTGGTCTCCGAGGTCGGTGTCGGCACCGTCGCCGCCGGTGTGGCCAAGGCCAACGCCGACCACGTCACGATCGCCGGCCACGACGGGGGCACCGGGGCCTCTCCGCAGTCCTCCGTACACGGCGCCGGCGTGCCTTGGGAGATCGGTATCGCCGAGACCCAGCAGACGCTGTTGCTCAACGACCTGCGCTCGCGCATCACTGTCGAGGTCGACGGCCAGATGAAGACCGGCCGTGACGTCGTCGTGGCCGCCCTGCTGGGCGCCGACGAATTCGGCTTCTCGACCGCGCCGCTGATCGCGATGGGCTGCATCATGATGCGCGTCTGTCACCTCAATACCTGTCCGGTGGGGATCGCGACCCAGGACCCGGAGCTCCGACAGCGGTTCCGCGGCACCCCGGAGCAGGTGGTCAACTACCTGATCATGGTGGCCGAGGACGTCCGTCGGATCATGGCCTCGCTCGGCGTCCGCCGCTTTCAGGACATGATCGGCCACACCGAGCTGCTGGACATGGATCCCGCGATCAAGCACTGGAAGGCCAAGCACGTCGACCTGTCGATGCTGCTCAAGACCCCCGACCTTCCGAAGGACACGCCTCGGTGCCGTACGCGCGCTCAGGTTCCGGTGCTCGACGACGCGCTCGACTGGGAGCTCGTCCGCAAATGTGCCCCGGCGATCGACGACGGCGAGTCGGTGCGCTTCGGCCCGGTGCCCGTTCGCAACGTCAACCGCACCGTCGGCGGAATCCTGTCGGGCGAGATCGCTCGCCGTCACGGCCTCAAGGGCCTGCCTGAGGCAGCGATCGAGATCTCCTTTTCCGGTTCGGCGGGACAGAGCTTCGGCGGCTGGCTCGCGCCGGGGGTCACGTTCTCTCTGCGGGGCGAGACCAACGACTACACCGGCAAGGGTCTGTCCGGCGGGATCATCTCGGTGCGCCCGCCGGAGACCGCCCTGTTCCGCGCCGAGGAGAACATGATCGTCGGAAACACCGTGCTCTACGGTGCCACCGCCGGACGGGCGTTCTTCCGCGGCCTGGCGGGGGAGCGGTTTGCGGTGCGTAACTCCGGTGCCCGGGCGGTCGTAGAGGGCGTGGGCGACCATGGCTGCGAGTACATGACCGGCGGTCGAGTCGTCGTGCTTGGCCCCACGGGGCGGAACTTCGCCGCTGGCATGAGCGGCGGCATCGCTTACGTGTACGACGTGGATCGTCGTTTTGCCAGCCGGTGCAACACCGAATTGGTCGATCTCGAGGGCCTCGGTGACGCCGATGCCGACGAGGTCAAGGCGCTGATCGCAGAGCACGCCCAGCGGACCGGCTCGCTCGTGGCGCGGAATCTGCTCGCCTCCTGGGACCGCGGCGCGCGGGAGCGCTTCGTCAAGGTGATGCCGAGGGATTACCGCCGAGCGATCGAGGAGGGCCTGGGGGCGCAGGCTCAGGCCGTCGGCGCGTGACCTGCGGGAGGTGAGACGCCTCGGACTTCTCGTGGCGCTCATCGTGCTTGCGCTACCCGCATCCGCGAACCGCCGCCGTGGGCGGAGCGTTCGCGCCCTTGGACCGGCCCGGGCCCCCACTGACCGTGCCGCCGGCCCAGCTTCACGCCGCGCTGCAGTGCACGGCGGGGGTGCTCCACGCCCGGCGAGCCGGTACTCCTGATACGGCGCCGTGTCCTGTCCTCAGGGGGGAGGCGTCCCGCGGTCTCCCGCCAATCGGACCAGTACCGTCGCCCAGGTTCGAAACGGCCTCCAGCTTTCCGCGATCGTGCCGAATCGCTCGAGAGTCGGCGGCTGGTCAAGTCCGTAGAAGCGGGCGACGTGAGCCAGCACCTTGGGCTCCGGGGACATCAGCGGCGCGTCGGCGAAGCCGCTCGCACGCAGCACGACAAGGCCAGCGTAGAACGGCCCGAGCCCCTTGAGTCGCTGAACCTCCTCGTAGGCCCGCTCGGGACCGAGCGCGTGCAGGTGCTCGGGCTCCAACTCGCCCTCGAGCGCCGCGCGCGCCACCCCGCGCAGCCGCGCGACCTTCTCCGGAGATAGCCCCTCGTGGTCAGGGGGCAGCTCGAGCAGGCGATCGGCCTGGGGAAACGCGTGCAGCGTCTGCCCCGCCAGCTCGAACGTGGCGCCTAACTCGCTGGACAGCGCCGCTCGCACTTCGGCCGCCTGCGCGGCCGGACGCCGCGCGGAGATGATCGACCAAGCCGCGCCTTCGTAGGGCGAGTGGAACAGGACCGGGCGTTGCCCGGGATGGGCATCTTGGATCGCCCCGAGCACGCGGTCGCGCTTCCCGAGGGCAGCGAAAGTGTCGCCGTCGTGATCGAGCGACACGATCCGGGCGGCTTGACCCAGCGCGCGCTGGGGGTCGGCTCCCTCACGCGTGTGCAGCTCGACGCTTACGGCCGTGTCGGCTGTCGGCTGTCGCAGTATTACTCCCGCGTAGCCGTGGCCACCGTCGACGGCGAAGGCGAGCCGCATCGCCCCATCAAACCCAGGCGGTCGTCCGGCATTCGGCCCGAAACCGAACTCGGCCGCGGCCTTCAGCGAGAAGCGCCCGCGGGGCGTCAGGCTGGCGCGCTCGGGACCCTTGCTCACCGCAGCAGCGCCGCGGCGACGCCCTGGATCGTGTCGATCCCGTACTGCATCGTGGGCTCCCCGTCGGTCATGACCGCGATTGCCAGCTGCCGGTGATGGCCCTCGAGCCGGTCGACCTGATGGACGAGCTGGCCCAGGCCGGTCGGCTCAGAGCCATCTTTGAAGAAGGCCTGGTAGCCGAGCGGCCGCGCGATCACCGGGATTCCCCAGCTCTGGGAAGCCTCGATCGTCGAGAGCAGGAAGCGCGCGTAGCCGACGAACTCGTGCGGGATCAGCGAGTCCATCTCGAAGAAGTAGTGAGCCTGGTCCGCGGGACTGAGCAGCGCGGTGCCCCACAGCCCGGACACCGAGAAGTCGGTCATTCCCGCGGCCCGGGCGACGCCGTAGAGCCCGGAGTCCCCGACGATCGACCAGCACTGCGTGGCCGCGTGGTTGTCCGAGATGTGGATCATCGGATACAGGAACGAGTTGCTGTAAGGGTCGACCCGATGCTGTCCGCGTGCGTCGAGGCGACGCAGGTAGGCCACCAGCAGCATCGCCTTGACGACGCTGGCGGTGGGAAACGTCCAGTGGACATGGACCCCGGAGAGCCGGCCTTCGCTGTCGATGACCGCGAACGCCCTGCGGCCGGCGCGCTTGATGACGTATCCGGCCGCGCTCGCGATGGCCGCCGGGCCGGGGAACCCGACTCGCAGTGAACCGCTGCCCTGATAGCCGAGACCGGAGCATCCGGGCACGCGGACCGGATCCTTCAGGGCACGCGCGTTCTGGGGCCCGAAGCAGGCCCGGAACCGGAAGCGTCCTGCCGGCAGGGCGATCTGCGTCCGCAGCACGGCGATGTTTGGCCCGAGCGGGCGGGCACGGGCTGACGGGCCGGCCACGTAACTCCGAGCGCCGCCGCCGGCGAACGACCACCGGACGGGCGCGCGCGCCCAGTGGAGGTCGGGAGGATGGAAGACGAGGATCGTCACCTCAGCGCGCCCGAGCGGGAGCGCTCGAACCTTGACGATCGCCCGGCCGACCACGCTCACCGCCACCTGGGCGCTTGCCCCGGTGGCTGGCACGATCACGCGGTAGCGGACGTTTCGGTCAGACACGACGCCAAACGAGAACGAGCCATCCGCGGCGGTAGCCGTGGTCCCCACCGGCACGGTCACCGGATACGGATAGGCGCTCTTGTAGAGCCGCACCTCGGTGGCGGTGGGCAGACCGCTGACGTGACCAGACAGCGTCAGGGGCTGGCCCGCCATGATCGATCGGGCCGAGCTGGTGAGGGTGATCGCCGCCGGCGCGGGAGCGGCGAGGGCGTTTGGAGCGCCCGCAGCGAGAACCGCCGCCACCGCCACCACGCCCACGGTCAGCCTACGTCTGCGCTCCTTGCGGGTCACAGCAGCGACCCCGTCACCGCCTGGATCGTGCCGATGCCGTAGCTCATCGAAGGATCGCCATCGGTCATCACGGCCACTGAGAACCTTTCGCCGTGACGTTCGAGTCGGCCGACCTGGTGGACGAGCTGACCGAGGCCGGTTCCGCGCCAGCCGCCCTTGAAGAACACGGAGTATCCGCGCGGCCGGGCGACAGCCGGAATCCCCCAGCTTTCATAGCCGGCGATCGTCGAGGTGAGGAAGCGGGCGTAGCCGACGTACTCGTGCGGGATCAGCGAGTCCATCTCAAAGAAGAACTTCGCCTGGTCGGCGGCGCTGATCTGGGCGTTGGCCCAGATGCCGACGATCGAGAAGTCGGTCATCCCGGCAGCGCGGGCGATCGAGTACAGACCTGAGTCGCCTACGATCGACCAGGTCTGGGTGGCGGCCGAGTTGTCCGAGACGTGGATCATCGGATAGAGGAACGAGTTGCTGAACGAGTCGACGTGATGCTGGCCGCGCGCGTCGAGGCGTCGCAGGTAGGCGACCAGGAGCATCGCCTTGACCACGCTGGCGGACACGAACGTCCAGTGCTCGTGCACCCCGGACATGCGTCCTTCGCTGTCAACGACGGCAAACGCTGTCCGTCCCGCACGGCTACGCAACACGCCGGCGGCACGCGAGATCGCGGCTGGACCCGGGTAGCCGACCGGCAGCGAGCCGCTTCCGTAATACCCGCGGCCGGTGCACCCCGGCGGCCGGCGCGCATTGACCAGCGCGTGGTCGTCGAGCGCGTGGAAACAGGCCCGCCAACGGAATCGGCCCGCGGCGAGCGTGACCTCGGTGCGCAGGATCGTCACATAGGGGCTGAGCTGCTTCGAGTTTGTGCGCGGCTCGGCGAAGAAGCGTCCGTGCCGGCCGGCAGCAAACGACCAGTGGACCCGGGCGCCACTCCAGCGAAGGTCACGGGGATGGAAGATCACGACGCTCACGCCCGCCTGTCCGAGCGGCAGAGCCCTGACCTTGGTCAGCTCCTTTCCGGTCACGTCAACCTGCGCGAGTGCGCTCGTCGTCGTGCCGGTCAGCAGGACGCGATAGCGGGTGTTGCGGTCCGGGGACACCGTGAACGAGTACGAGCCGTCGGGGGCGGTGGTCGTGCTGGCGGCCAAGCTTGCGACCGGAAAGGGGTACGGGCTGGCGTACAGGCGAACCTCGGTGCCGGGCGGGGCGCCGGTCACCGTTCCCTTCAGCGTCCCGGGATGACCGCTGGCGATCTGGGCGGGTGCGGCGCTGACCGTAATCGCGGGCGTCCCCGGCGGCGTGGCTGCGCTGGAGTCGGCGGTGGCGACCGGCGCGGCGGCCCAGCACGACAGGGTCATCGCCGCTACAGCTCCGAGCGCGACGTTGAACCGTTTCCCCAGGGTGCCCACGCGCGCACTCTAGGTGCTGGGATGGACGTTATCCAGGGCAGATGGAGTTCGCGCCCGCGTTGCTAGGCTCCGCAGCCCCCATGGGTGAACTCGGCGCATTCCTGAAGATCCATCGGGTCGGCTTTGACAAGCGCGACCCCAACGAGCGCGTGCACGACTACAGGCAGTACTTCGCGCTTCAGCCCGAGGAGGAGCTCCAGCGTCAAGGCGCCCGCTGCATGGACTGCGGAGTGCCGTTCTGTCACGAGGGCTGCCCGCTGGGCAACCTGATTCCGGACTGGAATGACCTTGTCTACCGGGATAAGTGGCGCGACGCGATTGATCAGCTCCACATGACCAACAACTTTCCCGAGTTCACCGGCCGGATCTGCCCCGCGCCGTGTGAGTCGGCCTGCGTGCTGGCGATCAACGACGATCCGGTGGCGATCGAGCAGATCGAGATGGCCATCGCTGAACGCGCCTTCGCCGAGGGCTGGGTGGTGCCCGAGCCCCCGTCCCGCCGCACCGAGAAGACCGTTGCCGTGGTCGGCGCGGGACCGACGGGCCTGGCGGCGGCGGCCGAGCTCAACAACTCCGGGCACCGGGTGACGGTCTACGAGCGTGACGAGGGACCGGGCGGGCTGATGCGCTTCGGCGTTCCCGACGCCAAGTTGGAGAAGTCCATCATCGACCGGCGTGTCGACATCCTCGCCCAGGAAGGGATCGAGTTCGTCTACGACACCGACGTCGGCCGCGACCTGACGGCCGCCGACGTGATCGAGCGTCACGGCGCCCTGGTGCTGACGATCGGCTCACGCGTGTCACGTGACCTCGACGTACCCGGCCGGCAGCTGAAGGAGGTCCACTACGCGATGGACTACCTGTACCAGCGCAACCGCTGGGTCGCCTCCCAGCAGGGCCGGCCGTTCAAGCCCACCGAGCCCGGGCAGGAGATCTCGGCCAGAGGCAAGCGCGTGATCGTGATCGGTGGCGGCGACACCGGGATGGACTGCACCTCCAACTCCCATCGGGAGGGCGCTCGGAGCGTGGTGATACTCGACGTGTACGCGGAGCTTCCCGCCGACGGGGAGGACCCTCGGCACCCGTGGCCCCTGCCACCGAAGCGGACCGCCAGCACGTACGCCCTCGACGAGGGCGGTAAGCGGCGATGGGGGACAGAGGTCACCGGCTTCGGCGGTAAGGACGGAGCCGTCAGCCACGTCTACGCCCGCCAGGTAACCGGAACGTCCTCACGCGATCTGACGCCGGTGCCCGGCACCGAGTTCGTGCTCGACGCGGACCTTGTCCTGATCGCGATCGGCTTCGAGCACCCGGAGCACGAGGGGCTCGTGGAGCAGCTGGGTCTGGAGCTCGACAAACGCGGCAACATTCGCACGCGGCAGACCTATCGCACCTCGGTCAAAGGCGTGTACGCCGCCGGTGATGCCCGGATCGGCCAGTCGCTCGTCGTCACCGCGATCGCCGAAGGCCGCAAGTGCGCCCGGATCGTCAACAAGGATCTTGGCGGGAGCCCGATGGACGCCGACCGCGAGATGCTGGCGGTCGGCGCGTGGAGCGGCGAGGCGGATCGGACCCTTCGCCACGAGGCCGAGGCAGCCGGCACGGTCCGCCCGGGGGAGGAGTTCTTCAGCGGGCCGGGGGAGCGCAGCTGACGCGCGCACGTGAAGGCGTGGAGGTGAGCTGCGCGGCGTCGCGCGCGCACCCCGAGATTTTTACGGCAACTTCGACCGGAGTGCTACGGTAGTCATTGTCTGCGCGAGTGGTGCGCGGAGGGTTGATAGGAGACCACGGTTTGGTTTAGCAAAGGCTTGGGGCGGGGAGACTCGCCCCTGTCGGTCAGGGAACTGCGCCCCCACTTCCCTGGCTCTCCGGGGGGCCCAGATGGATCTGGGCCCCCCGGGTCTATTTTGGGGCGGGTTTTGCGGCCGACCCCGCGGTATGCGACCGTGTGTCGTATGGCACCGCTTGCCGCCGCGACCGTCGCCAGCAGCCACCATCACGCCTCGATCGGCAGCACAATCAGCCGGCTGCTCGATTCGGCGGGGAAGTTCTTCTCGCAGCTGACGAATCTGAGCTGGGTGTCGTTGCTGCTCGCCCTGGCGCTGTACTCGGTGTACCTGCTGCTCCGCTCGCGCGCGCTGTTCAACGCGGTGCGGGCGGCGTATCCGGAGGAACGGGTGCGTTGGCGAGACATCTGGGGCGCGTACATGGTGGGTTATGCGGTCAACAATGTGTTCCCGCTCGGCGGCGGGAACATCGCGCAGCTGTTTCTGGCCCGGACGGCGATCACGCGCAGCAGCTATCCGACGGTCGCGGCCGCAATGTCCACCGGGGTGGTCTTCGATTGGTTCATGGGCCTGCTGGTTATGGCCTTTGCATTCACGCAGGGCGTGTTTCCGAAGCCGCCGGATTTCTCGAAGCTGCCGGCGTTCGACATCAGCTTCTTCGCCTCGCACATGCGCTTCACGCTGTTCTTCATGACTGCGCTGGGGGCCGGGTTCCTGCTCGCCTTCGCACTGCTGTCGGTGAAGGTACGGGCGTTCTGGGCGCGCGTGCGCCAGGGCTTGACGATCTTGCGCGACCGCCCCCGGTACCGGCGGGACATGGCCACCTGGCAGTTCGCCAGCTGGGTCGCCCGGTTTGCCGCCTACTGGGCGCTGCTCGACGCCTTCCACATCGGCGGCTCGGTGCGCAACGCGCTGCTGGTCCTCGGCGTCCAGGTCGTCGCGTCCGTGTTCCCGTTCACCCCCGGCGGCGCCGGTGTGCAGCAGGCGCTGCTGCTGACGATCTTTGCCCACAACCCCAACGTGGGGTCGTTTTCGGTGGGTCAGCAAATCGCCACCGCCGTGCTCAGCGGAGTTCTGGGGTTCGCGGCGCTAATCCTGATCTTCCGCTTCAAGAGCTTCAAGGAAGTGATGCAGAGCGGCCGGGAGCACCGCCGCCAGGAGTCAGCCGTCGCTGGGTAGCGCCGGCGACAAGGGAC
>JBPCMW010000045.1:0-29447 GCA_051001875.1 Solirubrobacteraceae bacterium
ATCCGGGGGGTTCCAGCGCCGGGCGCGCCGCGACCATCGCCGCTCAGGCTCGCGCTACGCGCTCGGCCTTCGCGACGACGGTCGCGGGCACGAGCGTCGTCCCGTCCGCTCAGGCCGCTACGTTCACCGGCACTACATCCACCACCCTCTCGCTCGTGGTGGACCGAAAACCGGGGGCCGGCCATCGTGACCAGCGTCAGCTCGCCCGCGGCCAGCAACCGCGCCAGGCGGATCGCGTCGCGCTTATCGGTCTTGACCCGATCCGCAGGCGGACGCTCGGTCCTGCCCGGCGCGCACACGTCAAGTTCGATCCCCTCGGCGCGGGCGCGGCGCGCGAGCCCATAGCCGGTCGGGCCTGCCTCGTAGACCATCCGCGCCGGGCGCTGCACCTCCCGCAGCCACGGCAGCAGCTCGTGCGGGCGACCCACCACCCGCTTCGTGATCACCTCGCCCGTGGCCTGATCGAAGATCGCGAGCGTCGACTCTCGCGCGTGAACGTCCAGACCGACCCAGCGACTACCTTCGATCTTCAGACAGCCGGTCCTCCATACCGTCTAAGAGCGTAGCTACTTCGCTCGTCGGTTCGCCGTCGGACGCTCAGAACCGCCCACGCGATTAAAGATCCACACGAGTCCTGCCCCAGCGAAGATCAAAAGCAGTGGGCGTGCAGGCAGCGTATATCGGGCCTGAACGTGAAATACCAGGTGAACAGCTGTCGCAAGCACCGCAAACGCCAGCAGTGGCCAGAAGCGGCTTCGTCGCTCCGCGTCTCGGAGCGCGACGACGAGGCCGATGAGAACCAGGACGAAGAGCACGTAGTACTGAACTCGGTCAATGTTGTGCCAGAGGGCGTAGGCACCGACCGGCGGCTCGTCACCCACACTCCAGAGGTACGCGAGTCTCTGTGGAAGTCGGCCCACCACTCCAACGAGGCCGAGGCGGCCGGCCTCTCGCCGAGCGGCGCCCGTCAGGGCACTGTTCTCATCGATTTCTGTACGGGAGGTCGAAACGTGGCGCGCCGCGTCCGTCGCGATCACAGGAGCGAGGATCGCATCGGTCGCAGCAATGTCCCGACGAAAGTCAGGGACGGTGAACGCCATGCTGATGGTGCCGTTCCATTGCAGCGCGGAGGCGTACAGGGATGTGCCCGAGGCGGTGCCGAAGGGCAGGACGCGATGGGTCAGCTCGTAGTTGCGGATCGTCCACGGAAGCAGTGACACGAGAAATGCCACTCCCATGACCGCCGAGCCCTTGGCGGCCGTCCGGCGTGTCAGCCGCCCCGGCCAAAGAATGACCCCCGCAGCGATGACGATGACCACTGGTGCCAGCTCGGGCCGGACGAGTCCGGCGAGTCCGGCGAGGACGCCGACGAGTGCAAACCGTCCCAACGATGTCCTGCCGTCCGTGCGAGTCGCCCAGAGTACTGACCACACGATCGCCGCCGCCAACACGGTGGCGAGAACATCACTGAGGTGTTCGCGCGCATACCAGAGCAACGGCAGGTAACTGATGCTCAGCAGGGTGGCCACGCGCGCCACAGCTTCTGAGCTCACGGCGGACGCGATGAAGTAGACCAGCAGGCCGGTGAGTCCGACGAGCGCGAACTGAGCGGCTCTGACCAGTAGCAGGGATTTGCCCCCGAAGAGATGGAGCACTGCCAGCAGCGCAGGGTAGCCGGGCGTGCGAAAGACACTCCCGCTGTACGGGGGTGCGGTGGCAGACGAGAAGGAGCCGTGGTCGGCCAGATTTCGGGCGTAAGCCTCGTAGTTGACACCGTCGATGCCACCAAGAACGTGATGGCGCCCCTCGACGCTAAAAAGGAGGATGGCGGCTGCTTCGACCGCGAGGATCAGCGCACAAACCAAGACGAACTTCGGGCGACGCAATTGAGTGAATCGCACGAGCCCCCTCGTCATCTCCGACACGCTACCCGGTCCGGCGAGCGAAGACCACCCGCCACGGCCCAATGCCTAGGGAAGCGCGGTCAGGTTTTCCCGAAGAAGGTCGAGGTCGACCAAGAGATCAGCGTTGTTGATGTCCAGCCCGATCGCCTCCTGTGCAAGCGCGCATACCTGGATGCGGTGCTCGATCCCCATCGCTTCGGCTAGCGGACCGTACGCCTGGAAGAACACCTCGTCGGAGCCGTGTCGCAACTCGAGCAGTCGTCCGCCTGGGCGCATGAAAATCAGGTTCGTCAGAGCGGCACCGTGAACGCCGGCGACAACGGTCGCTCCAAGGCTCGCTCGTACCTGCTCCCACGGTTTGGTCGGCTCGATATTGACGATTTCAAACTCGTGGGCGCGCAGCACGCGTACGACCTCGGCTTCGTTCGCTGCTCGGCGGCGCGACGCGTCGTTGCGGCTGAAGTAGATCCGGCGCGCCGAGCCCGGCTTGCCGGCTAGCGCGCCCACCCGGCGGGCGACCTCAGCCAGACGGTTCGGCATGTGCTCCGCCGGCTGGCGAGGCACGAATGCGAGCTGCTCCACCCGGGTCTTCGTTCGTGCGCCGATCCACTGCACTCGGCTGACGCGGGGAAAGGCTTGGAGCGTGAAACCGATGTACGTTTGACGGCTGTAATACCGGGGAAGTAAAAGGACGCGCTCGTCCGCGTGAGCCTCCTCCGCGTGGACCAAGCGGGGGAGAACGTCGATTAACCAATGGTGATAGTTGCCGGGGGAGTAGTTGTCGATGACCCAGAGTCCCGAGGGCTGATGGACGGCCTCCCGCCTGAGCCAATAGTTCTTGACCAGAAACCAGCCGTACCGACTCAACCGCTCGTAATGATGGGAGTGTCTACTGCCCGGAACGAATGACTCTGGATAGATTCGACCGCGGCGAAAGATCAGGGCTTCGTGATTTACGAAGACGTCTTCGAGCACTTGTGGCCCGGAGTCGCCGCCGCTTCGCACTGATTTGATCTAGATCACGCCCTTCGGCATACGGTCCGAGATGGCTGCGCACACGCGCCTAAGCGCCCCGCTAGGCACCGAGCCGGCACAAGCTCGCACCGTTCGCTCCTCCGAAGGCCAGGCGGTGATCATGTTAATCGACGCTGCACAACCCGGCGACGGCCGGTTACTGAGCTGGCCGATTCGGTTACGCCCGAGCGCGGTGGACGACGCTGCCCGCCTGGCTGAGGCGCTATTCACCACTCGAGGCTCTAGCGGGAGCGGGAGCGACGGAGCAAGGTAGGACGGCCCCGTGGAGACCGCACGTCTTCGAATGCGGGTTAGACTGCGAGCGCGATGAAACGACCCTCCGTGCTCAATCGCGCTCTGCTCGCCAGCGTGCGGACGTTCAACCAGAACCCGTGGACTTCAGGACACCTTGAACTTGTCCCCTCTGGCGCGCGCTTTGAGCTGCTCCCCAAGGAGGACGGACCATTCTATGCCGAGGATGGCTTGTGGACCCATCATGGCCATTCCTTCGTAGACGACGATCGTTTCCAGAGGGCATATGAGCGGGCCGTAAGCGCTGGAGGCTTCGACTACAGAATCCGCTGGCGCGTACACACCCTGCTCTGGGCAGCCTCGACGGCTGCGAGCGTGGATGGAGCATTCGTCGAGTGCGGCACAGGCCGTGGGTTCATGGCATCCGCAGTCTGTGAATACCTCGGGTGGGAAGACAGGCCTTTCTACCTGTTTGACACCTTCGACGGGACCACGCTTGATACGACGGACGCTCGCGCCGCCGGAGTTAGCCCCTACTACGCGACAAGCGTTGACGAGGTACGCGAGAATTTTGCGCGGTGGCCCGGCACACGGCTTGTCGTCGGGAAACTACCCGCGTCACTCAGCCGAGCCCCTGATCAGGTCGCCTTTCTACATGTCGACCTGAACCATCCTTCCCCAGAGCAGATGGTTGTGCGTCACTTTTGGCCCCGAATGGCGGAAGGAGCAGTTTTGGTATTTGACGATTACGGATTCGGCGGCTACGAGTCAAGTCGTCGCGCCGCAGACGAAGTCAGCGACGAGCTTGGGTTCTCAATTCTTGCCTCGCCGACCGGTCAAGGGATCGTCGTCAAGACGAAGTCCTAACGGCAGGCTGCTTCTCCGGGCGGACCCCACGTAGCCCATGCTCAAATGTGCGTTCGTGTACTGCGAACGACCACCGGTTTTCCACGTCGCGCCGGCCTTCAGCCCCCATTCGCAACCGTAAGCCGGGGTCGGTTAACAATCGATCAAGCGCGTGAAACCACTCTTCCGGGGTCGAGGCGAGCAGTCCGGTCTGAGCATCCCGGACGATAGATGGGAACGCCCCGACGGGGGAGGCGACGACCGGGAGACCGGCCGCCATGTACTGAAGCGCCTTCAGGCCGCACGTGTAACGCTGCTTGGGAGCGTCCAGCAGAGGCGCGAGTCCTATGTCCAGGGGCATCACGTCCGCCTGCTCGCGCGGAGCCGACCATTGCACGAATTCCTCAGGCACTCCTGGCAGGCGCGCGGGCTCCGAGCAGACGATCCGCACCTTTGTCCCGTGGCGCCGACAGAGCTCTGCCAGCATCGCCGAGAGCGGCTCGAGATTACGCAGATTTCCCGCTGTTCCCACCCAGCCGAGCAGCGGCGGCCCCGTTCTGCTCGACCGATCGGGTACCTGCCATTCCGCAGGCTCGACACATGTCGGCACGAACCACCACGGACGGCCAGGATACTTCTCGGGCAAACTGCGATTGCCGACGATCAGACCGTCCACTGCTCCACCCAGGGCTCGTGCTTTTGCGTTCAACTCTTTCTGCTGCGATACGAGTGGGAGGTCATCGAGGTCGAGTACTACGCGGCCGGCTAGTCGACGTAGGGACTGGGCCACAAACGGTGGCCCGACATCCCAGAACGGCAGGTCATTGACATGGATGACGACCGTGTGATACGCGCTGGCGTGCTGCAGCGCGCGTAGCCGGCCGAGGAGCATTCTTAGGTGAAATTCGCTGCGCGCGCCGGCCGACCAGTCGTTGCTGAGCCGGATCGAGTGCCGATCGTACATCGTCGGAGCTACGTCGATTGTGAAACCGCGACTCTCGAACCGTTTTGCCCACATACGCAATCGATACTTCGTGCCTGTGAACTGTTCCGGATACGTCGCCAGCATAAGCACCCGCAAGGGGCCTTCCAGCGGAGGAGGTTCATGCCGTTGCCCGAGCCGAGAACCCGTTGTGGCAACCGCCCGCGCGGTGAGCGTTGCGGCGTGCATGGCCGCAAAAGCGGCGCGCGCGCCGATGGGGACAGCTGAGGAATTCGTCATCGCGCCGCCGGCTGCCGTCCATCAGTGACAGCACGTCCAACAAGTTCAAGCACGAGACCCCGGTTGTTGTCGGCATTCAGGACCCCCGCAGCTTTGTCAGCGTTCGATTTCATTCGGGTGACCTCGGCCGCGGTCAGGGGTGCAAGCGCGGCGGCGAAGGACGCCGGAGTGAACGTCTCTGAGATCACCCCGCAATCCCACTCTCTCACGATTGCCGCCATCTCCGGTGACGGACCGATGGCGACCGCCAGGCGGGCTTGGATGTAGTCGAACAGCTTGTTCGGCAGAACGTGAACCTGATTCGGGAACATCGCGGGTAGGAGGAATACCCCTACGTCGTAACGGTTCGCGAACGATGTGAGCTCGGCGTTGGGAACCGGAGGAAGAATCCGGATCCTCTCATCCGTGGCGGCGAGTCTCTCCAGACGGTCACGGTATGAGTTATTTCGTGCCAACACCAGATCGAGCACGAAACGCTGTGGGAGTGCCCTAACCGCATCGAGCGTGTCTTCGAGTCGCCGTCGCTCATCGGCTAGGCCGACATGTAGAAGTCGGATCTGCTCGCCTACCGGCGATGGCCGAAGCGGCTCGAAGAAAGGCGCGTTCGTCACTAGTGTTGGCGTGACGCCGGTTCGCCGCTCGAAGTCTCTTACGATCCCCGCCGAGACGGTCATCGTCCCGGCAGTTCGGGGAAGGTGCCGATCGACGAGCCATTCGTGCGCGCCGCCCATCGTGAGTCGCTGAAGCTTCGTCCATGACGCGCTCTCACTGGTCCAGTGCTCGTGGGCGTCAAATACAACTGGCGCTCCGAGGTCGCAGGCCACCGGCAGCGCGAAGAGCGAATTGACAACGACGGCGTCGACCGGCAAGCCGGTCTCAAGTGCGCTCCGCCAGCTGCGCACCCTTGAATCTAGCCAATACGCACGGCTGTACCCGCCTCCCAGTCGCAGGGCACTGCGACCTAAGGACTGGAGCCGGCTCCCGAGCTTGGACTGGCTTGGCTCGAGCCGAATTAGCTGGACGTTAGGGAGGCCCGGAGGATTGTCGAATGCCGCGACGACGACGTCATATCGGCTCGCCAAAAAGTCGATCTGTCTTAGCACACGAGCGACGTTGGTCAGGTTGGCCGGGTAGAGCACCAACACGCGCTGCCGGCCCTCGGCGCTCACCTCGGCTGCCGTGCGCTCCATAGGTCTGTTAGGCAATGACGCTGGGGTCGGTGCTGGATGGCGTGGCGCTTGGTTCCGCCGCCACCGGGGACGGAAGCACCGTAACCGGCTGCGTCGTGCGGCTCGACTCGAGAATGGCCTCGGCGACCCTCAGTGTGTCCGCGGCATCGCCAGCGGACACCGGGGGCGGACCGCCGCTCGCCACAGCCGCGATGAACTGCTCATGCTCGATCGCCAGGGGCTCGCGCCGCTCAAGGGCGAAGCGGATCGTCCGGCCCTCGTTGGCGCCACGCATGACCCCGATCGCCTCCCACTCAGAATCTCCGCTCGGCCGCTCGTGGAGCCACAGGTCTTGCGTCAGGTAGTCCACGTCGTACATGCCGCGCTCGGCGGTGACCGTCAACTGCCTCACCTTCATCGGAGTCAGCCAATTCGACTCGATCAAGCCTGTCACGCCGCTCTTGTAACGCAGCGATGCACAGAGAAGGTCCTCGCCGCCTCCAGCCTGAAGGACGTCTGTCTCTGCGTAGACCCTCACCGGCAAGGATCCGGTGATGAACCTGAGGACGTCGAGATCATGAGTCGCGACGTCCGTCGCCACGCCGACCATGCCGCTGCGGTACGGAAACGGGCTCAGCCGTCGCGCGTGCACGTGGTAGAGAGCCCCCGCGGCTCCCTTTGCCAACTCGCCTTTCAGCGCCTGTACAGCTGGATTGAACCGCTCGATGTATCCCACCGTGAGGAGCGTCTGCTGTGTTTCGGCCAGCGTGGCCAACGCATAGGCGTCAGCCGACGATGCCGCAAGCGGCTTCTCGGCCAGCACCGGGACGCGGTGCTCGAGGAGCTCCGAGACGGTCTCGGGTGCCAGCCCGATCGGTACAGCCACGACGGCGAGATCAAATTCCTCATTCTCGAGTGCGTCGACCAAGCTCGAATAGGTCCGCAGACGTCCGTACCTCCGCATAAGCGCCTCGGCCCGATCGGCATTCGGTTCGACGAGGGTCAGCGAGCCGACGTCCTCCCGCCCCAACAGCGCTCGCACGTGAAGGGCGCCCATCATTCCGCCACCGACAACGAGGGGACGTACTTGCGGGGTCGCGGCGGAAAACATCAAGCGTGACGGTAAGGTTGAACGCAGTGGCGGTTGTCGATGGGAGCGCCGCTGCCGATGAAGCAAGTATGACGCACACTTCGAACACCCTCATCGCGCGCGACTCGGGCGCGTCGCCGTCGCTGGAGGAGCCGACGGAGCGCGTCATCGCGCCAGCGAAGCGGCGCGTCAAGCTGCGAGACCTGCCGCGGGACGCTGCGGTAATTCGCGTCCTCGCCGCTCGCGATTTCAAGGTCAAGTACAAGCAGTCGATGCTCGGTCCGCTGTGGCTGGTCTTCCAGCCACTGGCCTTGCTCCTCGCATTTCTCGTCGCCTTCAGGGGACTAGGAAAGGTTCACAGCTCGAACGTTCCCTATGCGGTGTTCGCCCTGGTGGGGCTGAGCGCTTGGGCCTTTTTCCAGGCGGCGATGACGATCGGCGCGTCATCCCTGATCACCAATATCAACTTCATTCGTTACACACCCTGTCCGCGGGTAGCGTTTCCAGTCGCCGCCATCATCGCTGCGCTTCCGTCGTTCGGGGTGACGGCCGCGGGGGCCTTGATCGCGGCAGCGGCAACAGGTCATCTGTCACCGCGTGTGCTGCTCCTGCCGGTCGCTTTGGCATGGCTGTTGCTGCTGACTGCGGGGGTGGTCGGGCTTGCATCGTCGGTGGCCGTGAGATATCGGGACGTGATCAGCGCCTTGCCCTTCCTTCTGCAGCTCGGCACCTTCCTCGCGCCGGTCGGGTACTCGTTGGCCGGTCTGTCGCCGACGCTCCGCACCGTCGTTGAACTCAATCCGCTGACGGGTCAAATTGAGGCGATGCGGTGGATGATGCTCCGTGGGTATCACGCCGCATTTGGCCCAATCGCGGCCTCCCTCGGCCTGACCTTCGTCCTCGTCCTCGCTGGATGGAGAGTGTTCACGCGGCGGGAAACCACGATTGCTGATGAGATCTGACGTGGGCTCAGATCGTTCCGAAACACACCCGCCCGCGGTGTTCGCAAACGGGCTGCGTAAGCATTACCGACTTGGCGAGCTGCAGAGTCTGCGGCAGACTTTTCGTCGCGTGGCGCGCCGTGGTTCCCCGGTGCCTGAGCCCGGTCTCGAAGCCCTGTCCGGAGTGGACTTTGTCATCAACCGCGGTGAGGCGATGGGCATCGTCGGGACCAACGGCTCGGGGAAGTCCACCTTGCTCCAGATCCTCGCCGGAACGACCCTCCCGACCGAAGGCGCCATGCACGTGTTCGGCCGGGTGCTGCCCCTCCTCGCCGTAGGCCACGGCTTCCATCCCGAGCTTACGGGGCGAGAGAACGTCACGCTGTTCGCATCGTCGCTAGGTATCCCGAGCAATACCATCAGCGAGCGCATGGACGCGGTCACCGAGTTCGCTGAACTCGAGCGGCACATGGACACTCCGGTGAAGCGCTTCTCGAGCGGCATGGTGTCACGGCTGTGCTTCTCAATCGCGGTGCAGTTCCCCGCCGATATATACGTCTTCGATGAGGTTCTGGCGGTCGTCGACGCCGAGTTCCAGGAACGCTGCATAGCGGAGATCAAGCGACTCCATCAGGCCGGCCGCACCGTCATCTTCGTCAGCCACAGTGAGGCGCAGGTGTTGGCCGTCTGCCAGCGTGTGATGTGGCTCGAGCGCGGGATTGTGCGCGAGATCGGGCCCGCGTCGTCTGTACTACGGGACTACGAGCGGGAGCACGCGTCGACCCCAGCCTGACGGGGGGCTTCTAGCTACGCCTCTGATGTCGAGTTAAGCGTTGACTCGTCTGCGGGTTGAGCCGCGGTGCTCGATGATGATTCCTGCGCCCCAGCTGGCTCCTGAGCTCCCGCGCTCGCGCCTGGTTCCAACGGCGTGCCAGCGTCCGAGTCGTTCTTAGGCGGTCTCAGCACCACCATCTGATGTGACCGCTTTCTCCGCAGGCGCAACCGATTGCGCAGACCGCGTTCGCCGCTGCCGTTCTGTGTGTAGTACTTCGGGGAATAGCTGTCGTAGCCAGGACCCGAGGACACTCCAGTAGCGACGACCCCGATCAGCTTTCCATGCGCCGATTCGATGATCCGCTGAAGCCGTCGGATCGTTTCCCGGCTGGAGCGGTTCATGCGCGCCACCAACACGACGCCGGTGACGCTACGCATCAGCGGCAGCGGATCGCTGACCGCCAACGCCGCGGGGGTGTCAACGATCACGAGATCGCTTTGGGAACAAAGGTCATTCAGCACGTTCTGCATGGCTTCAGAGCTGATTAGGGCCGAGGGATTGGGCGGTGGGGGCCCAGCCGGAAGAACGCGCAGCTGCCCTTCCCCGGAATCTGGAACTGCGTAATCAACGATGGCGTCGGAAAGAGTCAGCCTGCCGCCGATCACCGCGCCCAGCCCTTCCTGGGCATGAATGCCGAGCCTGGAGCTGACCTGCGCACGTCTCAGATCCGAGTCGACAAGGATCACGCGAAGCCCGGCGCGAGCCGTGGCCAGCGCGAGCCTGATCGCCACCGTGGTTTTGCCGTCCTTCTCGCCGGGGCTTGTGATCACAATACTGCTGAGGTGCTGATCGATATTGAAGTACATCAGCGAGGTGCGCAGCATTTGGAATGCCTCTTCGTCCTCAGGACTCGTATCGAGCTTGCCCGAGAACGCCTTTGACGGGATTGCCGCCAGAAGCGGCAAGTCGGTTAGGCCTTCGAGGTCGTCGGGCGTGCGAAGCCGACGATCCGCGTTCTCAGCCAGTGCGATCGCCCCAAAGCCCAACAGCAAGCCGATGATGAGTCCGAGTTCCACGGTACGCCTTGTCGCCAGCCCGGTCGGTACGCCTGAAGGTGTTGCCGGCTGGAGGATCGCGGCGTCACCGCTCTGCGCGGCCTTGGCAGCACGAAGCTGATTCAGCTGCTGTTGGAGGCCCGGTCTCGTCGTGACGTCTTTTCGGCTCAGATGGGAAAGCTGGCTCTGGACGCCGCTGATCGTCCCGTTAAGTTCCTTGATCGCAGCATCCTGGCGGTTCAGTCCGATCGCGCGGGCGAACGCGTTGGCGATCGTGGCCGCGCGCACCGGGCTCGGATCCTGGGCGGTGATGGTGAGGAAGTTGGTGGTCGGATCGCCAGTCGCGGTGACCTCGCCGACGATTGCTCCCGCCGCGGTTGGGGGGTTGAGCAAACTGGCCGCAATACTCGCGACGGGGGTAGTCGTGACCAGCTCCGCTATCGCCTGGACGTTCGAGGTCGAGAAGCTGGCGCCGCCGTTGAGTAGCGCAGTGTCGACGGTGGTCGCATTGACTCCGACCAAGGCTGTCGAACGATAGCTCTTGGGTTTGCCGCTCTCGATGAAGTACGCCGCGAGCGGAGCGGCGATGACAAACACGAGGAAGAGCAGCTTCCAGCGCCACAGAATCCTCAAGTACGTCCGCAGGTCGTTATGGCCGGTGAACTCACCCACCGACGCACTCTGTTCTCTGCTGCGTTAGCAGGTATGTAGCCACCATTGCAGCCTCGCGCGTCGCAGTTTGCCCATGGTTCGCCCCTACCGCGATCACGGTAGCAGCTGGGGCCCACTTCAAATATCGGCAATGGGATGACAAAGCTATACCGGCGAGGCGACGGGGATCTGGACCGGGCTGGTCGGATGATCGCGGACTGCCATCGTGGCCGCGCGCGTTTCTCGCTCGCGTCGGGCCAGCTCGCGCAGTATCGCCATGATCGCGATGCCCAGGGTGATGAGGTGGGTGCGGTACCGGAAGCCTGTGCCTGCGTTGCCGGCGCTCAACGAGTAAGCCATGAGCAGGAAGAAGAATGGGTAGAGCAGAGGAGCTGTGTGGGCGAGGACCCGGCCGCGTGCCCGCCACCCATAGCGGAGGCTCAGCAGCAGGATGGCGTACGCGAACAGCGTTCCGAGCGCGCCGAAGCGCTGGCTCGTGTCTCCCAGCTGCCACGGATACGGTCTTAGGATCACGTCACTCATCCGCTTGGGAAGGTTGCTTAGGATTGCCCCTCTCGTGGAGAAGTTGACCTGCTCCAAGGCCAGATTGTTGCCGTTCGCGCCGCCAGTGCTCTGGCCAGCGCCGCTCGCGTTCTGGTCCTGTGATTGCTGGAGCGTCTGAAGGCTCTTCTTCGAACTCGCCTGAACGAGAACCGGGGTGGCAACGAACGCTATGACCGCCACGGCATAAATCAGCGGCATCGCCCGCATCGGGCGGTCAAGGCTTCTCAGCGCGCCGTGTAGGGCCACCAACACCGCTGCGCTCACGAGGAACCACCCCGCATAGCTACGCGTCTCCACTGCGATTAGGCCCCCCAGCGCGCAGAGCATCACGCCTCGGGCGTCCAGCCGCAACCACAACCTCGTCGCCCCGAATACGACGAGTCCGCCAGCCAGCTCCATCAACGGCTCCTTGTGGAGTGCACTGTTGAAGAACACGCTCGCCGGCTCGAATGCGATCAGCCACATCGTGAGCCGCGCCGCGCGAGGACCGGCGAGGTCATAGACCGCTGCGGCTATCAGTACAACGCCCAGCATCGCGAGGCCAACCTGGGTGATCCGCATCGCGCCTTGGTCGAGAAACCCGAGCTTCAGCTGTAGTGCGAACAGCACCGTGTGGAGCTGATACGCCGCGTGAGGTAGGTCGCCATGACCAAGCGGTTGCTTCGCCAGAAAGTTTGCGAGGTCGAGGAACGTCGTCTCATCGCCACCGCGCAAGGTCGAGCTCAGGCCGGCCGTACCGATGGCGGCGATCGCGGCCAGTCGGATCCCAAATGCGATGCCCAGGGGCGCCCCGATCCAGAAGTCTGGACGAGAACGCCTCAGCACACGGACGATGTGACGCAACCCGAAGCCGACAATTAAGGCGACGAGCACGACACCCTCGGCGTTCTGCACAGCGTTGGTGGACATCGTCTGGTGGATCGATCCTCGGTTCCGGCGAGGATAGCGTGGGGCCGATTGGCCTACACAGCCAGGCCGTCGAGGACCTGTCCGACGACCTGTGCAGCGTCGCCGCGTTCGCTCTCGACGGCTACAGCTCCGACTATCGCCTTCCGGATGGTGGCCATGGACTGCTCGGGCCGCTCCTGTGCGGGCACCGTGTTGGCCATCATCGCCAGAAGTGCCTCACCCGGAGACAGAGGCTGTGGGTGCCAAGGCGCTCCCGGCGCATAGCGGGCCAGAATAATCATGCCAAGGGGTACGGGGTCGGATCCTGCAATACCGCCCAAGCTCGCCACGTCGTGATCCGTCTGGCTCAACCCCCTCGTTCGGAGCGACAGGGGCTTCGGATATGGATGCACGAGTCCCTCGCGGTCAAGCACCGCGAATTCGTCTGAGTAGTAGAGCATGCCGGCGCGGACAAACTCGGCCACAAGGGACGTCTTGCCGCTGAACGTCGGACCCGGAATGAGGATCGCGCGGCCGTCGCGGGCGACGGCCCCGGCGTGCACGAAAATATGTTCGGGCGCCTTCAGAGCGATGATCGCGCGCAATCGCGAGTCCAAGACCTCCAGTGCGACCTCGAGATCGGAGCTTCCGGCCAGTGACTGCCCCGGATATTTGACGTCGTAGGAGACGCCATCGGGTGTGGTCAGACTGAACTCGTTCTCCTCTGGAACGGACGCGCAGGGCCGTGCTCCCGGGGGAAGGTTGGCTTCAACGCGTGAGAGCAGTTCCGCCGAGTCGACTTCAACGGACAGGGGGACCCCGAAAGCCTCAAACCTTGCTCGGTACTCCGGCTCGGCTGACATTGGCGGCTGACTGGCTTCGCGAGCAGCCATTTAGGCGATAACTGCGCGGTCGGCCGCTAGCCCTACGCCGCCGCGTCGCGTTACCGCCAGGCGGAGCAACGCTTCGATCGCCGGGCGGCCGTTGACCGTCGCACTGGCGATCGTCCCCTCCGGGGTCACGATCACCGCCGCCGGAGTCGCCTTCAGGCGGTAGCTCGCCAGAATCACGTCGAGACCATCATTCTCACGCGCCAACTCCGGCTCCCGCTCGTAGAGATCGTGGAGCGACGCGCCCGACAGCTCTGCAGCTGCTTGATAGCGCACAAACGTGCCGACGCCGACGACGCCGATCGTCAGCTCACCGGCGAAGGCCTCCCGCCAGCGCGGCAGCTCCGGCGCCAAGGCGGAGCAGGGACCGCAGCCGGGCGCGCCAAACACGAGCGCTACCGGCCTCCGACGCGAGCGCAGCTCGCTCAGGGTGAAGGTCTCGCCGGTCAGGTCACGGGCCGAGAAATCGGGAGCCAGGGCTCCCACCGGGAGGCCTGGCGGCATCGACGAAACCACTCTGCGTGCTCCGGACAGCGACAGGCGCAAGTGCTGGCGCTCGCGCCAGAGCACCAGCGAGAGGGCGAGCAGGCCCAGAGTCGCCACCGCGAGCAGCACGATGACCACTTCGGACGCTCCGCGGGCCGAAATCCAGCCATTGACAGTGGAGCCGGGGCCGGACGCCAGCGCGAACACCGCCACGGCTCCAAGTCCGACGTTGCGGACGACCTGGGTACGACCCGCCGGCGCGGAGTGGATCGTCCCGAAGCAGTGACAGTCGGGTTCCTCCCCGCGGGACATCGCACGGGTGATCCCCACGACGAAGGCGACGAGCAGGACCAGCGCTACAACGGCCCCCACGGTGGCAGTCGCCCGGATGAGCAGGGCAACCGCGGTAGCGAGTTCGACCAGCGGCAAAGCCGTTCCCGCAACGCCGGCGAAGGACTCGCTAACGCCGAATCCGACGAGCGCTTTGCGCGAGCCGGCGAGGTCGAGCAGCTTCCCGACCCCGGCAACGATGAACACCCCGGCGAGGAAAACCCTCGCGGCCAATACCGCGCTGCCCATGGCTACGCGGATCCGGTCGCTAGCAGCCTTGCGTGCAGCATTTGCTCGAGCCCGGGGGGCAAGTTACCACCGAACAGTCTGAGAGGCAGACCGTGCAGTTACAGAGGCATTGTCCGCCCCCCGGGCAGCTTCCGCCCGCGACGCATGTGGCACCAGGGGTGGTCCCTCCCGTGCAGGTACAACCGCTGATGTGGCACGAGTTGTCCTTGCCGACGCAGCACGACTGGTGGCACTGCTTGCCGGGATTGGACTGGCAGCAGTGGGTGGACAGGCAGTCATTGTTTTTCCCGCAGCCCGTGCATCCGGTCGGAATCCCGGACAGCGCCATCGCGGCGGTCGGGGCGACGATGCTCGTGATAAGAGGCGTGGCTCCGACAGTCACGGCTCCGGCAATGCCCATCCGCCGCATCATCTGACGACGGGACAGCCCGTCGTCGTCCTCGACCGCAAGGCCATTGCCATTGCGCACGATCAGCGGCGAGGTGAGCAGCCCAATCTGCTCGAGCTGCTGAACGGCGTCAATGATCTCCGCCTCGGTGGTCGGCGTGGCGAGACCCTTTTCGGCTCGCGCAGTGATCTCAGCCACGGTCGTGCGACCGTCAGCGTTTGAAAAGACGAAAGCTGCGACTGCCTTGAGGCAGTGGGCTTCTTTTGTCTGCAAGTCGTACGCGACGACCTCGTCCGCAACCTGCTCGATCAAAAGCCCTTCCGATCGCGCCGCGGGAACCGATCTACCTGTTTTCTGTGAGTGCATGTTCCCCCAAGCTCTTCTGAGCCCCGTTGTAAGGTCACCTGGGCCCTCTGCCGCCAGAGACACCGGCCGGTCATGTTACACGTCTTCATCGGGTTTGGCGAGGTTTAGCTTGAATCAAGGAAATTGACGCTTGAGCGACTCTGAGCAGGGAGCTAGGACCGAGGCCGCAGCCGACCGGCTTCGAATCGACGCCGCCACGGTCGAAGTGATGCGGGCGTTCGCCGACGGCGGCATTCGGTGCCTGCTGCTCAAGGGCCCGGCGCTTGCATCGTGGTACGCCGATGATCTGACCCGCTCATATCTCGACTGCGACCTGTGGGTTCGTCCACGCGACCTGGACTCAGCCGCGCCGATCCTCGAGCGGTTGGGCTTCGAGCGCCATCTGGATGACCGAGCGATGCCCGCTTGGTGGCTTGATCACGCCACCATATGGTTGCGGGTGACGGACGGCGTCGTGGTCGACGTGCACCGCGCCTTGCAGGGCCTCGGCGTCGACGCCGACACGGCTTGGACGATCCTGACCGCGACCATCGAGATCCTCACGGTCGCGGGCGCTCCGGTCCCCACGCTGGCCGTCCCGGCGAGAGCGCTCTACGTCACCCTCCACGCTGCCCACCACGGCAGGGGAGGTGGGAAGGCGATCACTCACCTCGAGCGAGCGTTGAGCGCCGAAGACGATTCGGTCTGGCGACGGGCCTCAGAGTTGGCCGAGGAGCTCCAGGCCACCGATCCGTTCGGAAGCGGGCTACGGCTAACCAGCGCGGGGGCATCCCTTGCCAAACGGCTCGGCTTGCCAGCCACGCAGTCGGTCAAGGTTGCGCTGCACGCCGCGAGTCCCCCTCCGATCGCCCTCGGCTTCGAGCAACTGGCGTCGGCTCCTGGATGGCGCGCGCGCGCCGGAATCGTTCGCCACAAGCTGTTTCCTCCGCCGGCGTTCATACGCCATTGGGCACCGCGGGCCGCCGAAAATCGTGGCCAACTCGCGCTCGCGTACATGCGCCGGCCGTTCTGGGTCCTGCGCCGTGCCCCCCGCGGTCTGAAGGCGTGGCTAGATGCGCGACGCCGCGTCCGGCGAGGTCACTGACGTGGTCTCGCGCCCAACAGTTGGCGGTACATTCCGTCCAGGTCGCTCACCAGACGATCCCGAGCGAACGACTCCGCAGCATGGACCCGACCGGCCGATCCGAGGCGCCTGGCCAGCTCGGGGTCGTCGAGCAGGGTCGAGATCGCGCCGGCGAGGCCCCGGTCGTCGTCGACGGCCGCGATCAGCCCGGTCTCGCCGTGCCGCACGGCCGAGCGAACGCCGCCGACATCGGTCCCCACCACCGGCACCGCGGCTGCCTGGGCCTCGATCAGGCTGACCGGCGTGCCTTCGTTGTCGGAGGTGAGCGCCACCACGTCGCTGGCGAAGCAGACGTCGGCGACATCACGGCGAAAGCCGGCCCAGAGCAGCCGATCTTTCAGCGCTTGAGCGTCCGCGGAGGCTGCGAGGCGCTCGCGCAGCTCGCCGTCGCCGACCACGACGAAGCGCGTTCGCGGACGCGTGGAGAGCAGGCGCGCGACTCGCAGGAATCGGTCGACGCGCTTGATCGGGACCAACCGTGCGACCAGCGTGACGACCTCGTCGCCTTCCTCGATCCCCCATTCGGCGCGGAGCTTCGCTCGTCGGACCGCGCGGTCGGTGTCGTCGAGGAACCGGTCGAGATCGAGGCCGAGGGGAACGACCACGAATTGCTCCCGCGGGGCGACGCCGAGGCGGACGAGGTCATCGCGGACCTCGCGCGAGACCGCGACCAGTGCATCGGTCTGGCGAGCCAGGATTCGCTCGACCCGGCGGTAGAAGCCCGCGGTGGGACCGGAGAAGTAGCCGGTCAGCGAGTGGCCGTGAAAGGTATGGATCAGGATGGGGCGCCGGGAGCGGGCGGGAAACGCGATCACCGCGGCGAGCCGGCCCAGCGTGCCTGCCTTGGCGGCGTGCGTGTGGACGATTCTCGGCCGATCGTGGCGCAGAATCGTGACGAGCCGTCGCAGTGCAGCCAGGTCGCCCAGCCCCGGATCGCGCCGGAGGCTGTCGATCTGCGTCGGGAACACCCCGAGCTCCCTCGCCAGGTAGTCCATGCTGCCCTCGTCCGCGCTCTCGCGTCCCCGCACGAGCCGGGTTTCGTACCCGCGCACCCGGAGCAGCCGGGTCAGGCTGATGGCCTGGATCGCCGGGCCGCCGATGTTCAGGCGGGCGATGATTCGCACCAGCCGGAGCGTTTCGCGGTCGTCCGTCACCGCCCTTGTTGATACTGGGTTGAGGTGTCCGACGACGCTTTGGCCAGGACGACAGTCGTGCTCCCAGTCTGGGACGAGTACGTCGACGCCTCGCTGACCACGGCTCTGGGCAGCCTGGCCGAGCAGGACATCGCCGCTCCGATCGTCCTCGTCGACAATGCCTCCGACGTCGAGGTGCCCCCGCGTGCTGGCGTCGTGGTCGTCCGCAGCTCGCAGCGACTGACGCTGGGCGGCGCCCGGAACCTGGGGCTGGCCCAGGTGACGACGCCCTACGTGATCGTCTGGGACGCCGACGACGTGATGCTGCCTGGAACGCTGCGGTTCCTGGAGCATGCAATCGCCGATAACCGCGCCCTGGCGGCATATGGCAGCGCGATTATCGAGCACCCGTCGGGCCAGCGGCATCGATGGCCGCGTCGGTGGATCGCGCGACTGGTAAGAGCGCCGCGGTTGTTCGCGACGCTTGACTGCGTCTGGTCGATGTACCCGACGACCGGGGCGACGATCATGCGGACGGACCTGGTGCGTGATGCCGGCGGGTACAGCGACACCGAGAGCGCGGAAGACTGGGGGCTCGGTGTCTCGCTGGCCTTTCGCGGTCGGATCGGCTGGAGCGAGCGGCCAGGCCGGATCTACTCCCAGCACGCCCATTCCGTCTGGGCACGCCACCTGACGGTTGCCCACCAGCTCAGGCACGCTCGGGCGGTTCGTTCCCGGATCCGGGGGGACCCCGGCCTTCCGGCGTGGGCGAAGTCGGCGCTACCGCTGATTGGGCTTGGTCAGTACCTCGCGATCGGCGGTCATGTCGCGGTTTCGGCCGCTCGCCGTCTCAGGAAAGCGAGTTCCGTCGGGGAGAAGTCGAGCTCGTAGGCTCAGACTGAGAGCTCAGGCGGTCCGCCACCGCGTCGCAGCTTCCAGGCGGCCAGGCCGATCGCCATGATCACGCTGGTCCCCAGCAGGAGCGGCAGCACGAGCCCGAGGCCGCCCGCGTCGGAGCCCGTGAGCGCACCGGCGATACCCCGGGAGGCGGACTCGCCCGGGAGGGCGGTCAGGCCGTGAGATCCGGCAGGAGTGGTGGTGTGGCCTGACCCGCCAGCTGTCGCGGGCCCAGCCGCATTCGCGGGAGCCGTGGCTGCTGCCAGAGTCGCGGCGGCCTGACCGTCATTACCGAGATGGGCCAGGCTCGTGGCGCCCGCACGGCCTTGACCCAATTGGGCAAGCGCGTGGGCGCCGCCGGAGCCGCCGCCCGCCGAGCCGGTGCCGCCACCTTGCGGCGGGGCGGCATTGCCGGCCGAGGTGGGGATCGTCTCGAAATACTGATCCGTGCCCGACTTTCCGGGCGGGGTGAGCCTGAGCGCAAAAGCCTGGGTGGGCGCGCCGAGCAGAAATACGGAAAACAGGAGAATGGAAGCGCGGCGCACCAATGTCATCCTCCGATCATACGCCGCCGGAGCGTTTCAAGCGAGGGCTACCACGAGGGCGACGACCAAGACAACGATGCCGGCGAGCATCAGCGCTGCCGACAGCGCGGACAAATGTGCCGGGCGCTCACGCTCCGGCTCGTCCGGGCGCACCGCGAATAAGCGGGCCGGGATGTCTCGCAGCCGGATCACTTGAGGAAGATTGGCGAACTCGGATTCAACATGCGCGCTCGGCGGTAATCGGCAAGCGCGACGCTCGGACGGTTGGACTCGGTCGCGATCCGTGAGGCCACGAGCCACAGCCGCCAGTTGTTCGGCTCGCGCCCCAAGGCCTGGGCGATCGACTGCGAGGCCCCAGCGACTTCTCCGAGCTGCTCGAGGATCAGAGCACGCTCCAGCCGCGGTGACGCTGCCGAGGACTCGAGCCGCTGCGCCGTCGCTGCATCCACGAGAGCCGCTCGGAGGTTGCCCTTCGCGGCCTCGGCCTGGCTCGAGCGCACAGCGATCGCGGTCGACAGCGGCACCACGATCGCCCAGAGGGCGAGGATCGTGCCGACCGCCAGCGTGGCCCGCGTGACCCGTCTGTCCAAGAGCCGCCGCTCGGCGCCGATCTGGTCGCGCTCACGGAGTCCCGTCAGCGCCGCCGCGGCCAGCAGCAGTCCGATCAACGGGATCGCGCCGATCTGCCAAACCCAGTCAAACGCGGCCGCGGCGCAGAAAGCGGCGACTCCGGCCACGGCCGTGGCGGTCACTGCCCGGTCCTGGACCGGCGCCCGCATGGCGCGGATCGAGCCGGCGCCCAGTACAAAGGCAAAGAAGCCGCCGATCAACGCTAGCCCGATGATCCCCAGCTCCGCCAGCGTCTCGATGTAGAGCGAATGCGCGTTGCGGACGAACTCGGCGAGCGAGTTGTGCTGAGCCCAGTAGAACTCGAACGTGCCGGGTCCGATGCCCTTCCACGGGCTGGTGTGAAACGCGGCCACCGCTGCCTGCCAGTACTGATAGCGGTGGCTGCCGGCGACCGACAGCAGACGGGAGTACTGACTGCCCCCGCTTTGAGGATTGACCTCCTTGAACTGCTGCCAGAGACGATGGTCGGATCCCGAGGCGATCACGACTACGAGCCCGATGAGCACGGCCGCGAGTAGGAGGGCGCCGAGGGCACTGGCGCGCCGTCGCGACACGGCGAGCCAACGCGGGCGGGCTCCGAAGCGGACCGCGAGCGTGATCCCCAGTTGGGCGAGCGCGACCCCTGCGCAGGCCAGGACCAGAACCAAGAGCATGGTGTGACGTTGGCCGGCGGGGGCAGCCGTCTTGAACGAGTCGCGCACGCCGGCTCGCTGGGCCAGCGCCACCAGCACCACCGCGCTCGCCGCCGCCGCAGCTGCGGCGGCGGCCAGACGGGGAAGCCGATCCGGGGACAGGGCGAAGAACACCACCAGCCCCGCGACGGCGGCGAGGATGCCGCCCCGTGAAACGGTGAGCGCGAGGCACAGCACCACCACCGGCAACCCTGCCGCCCCCAGCGCGCGGCCGATCAGAGTCCGGGCGCTGCTGGCCACGAACAGCAGCAGCGGGATGCCCAAGGCCGCGAATTCGCCCACCCCATCGGCGTAGTCGAAGGGGTAGGACAGCCGTGCGGTGGCGTAGAAGCGCCTCGCGCTGTCAACCGGGAACCATCCGGGCACGAGCCGGGAGAGCACGGCAAGTCCCGACACGAGCGTGATCGCGACGGCCAACCCGCCCAGCAGCGAACGGACCGCCGAGCGGGTCATGAGGCTCAGCCCAAGGACGAACACGCCGAGGTATGTGGCAACGCGGGCCGCCTCGGCAAGCGTGCGCTCCTCGCTCTGTGACCAGTCGGTGGCGCTCACCGTCCAGGCGAGAAACGCCGCGAACAGCAGCAGGCCGATCCAAGCGCTGAGGCTGTATCTGACTCTCGGCAGCACCCCGACGATGACACCGAGCAGGACGATCCACCAGAGTGCGATCCCCACCTCGCTGCGCGCGATGATGTCGTAGCCCCCGCCTGACAAGGCGAGGTAGACCACCGGGATAAAGCCGAGTAGCCACGCCGCGACGCGCTCCCCGGTCTCGGGCAGCGCGGTGGCGCGGTGGGAGACTTGAATTCCTGACGCCTGAACGACCAAAAGGGGTCACACGGCGCGAGCGAAGCGCCCCGCCCCCATCTGGCGTGCCTCACCTGGCGGCGGATATGGACCTCCCCTGCGATTGATGGTATCTTCGCTGCTACGCGGCCACGTTGGGGGGTTCGCACGTCAATAGGGGGTATCGGCTTATGCGCAGGCTCATTCTCACGCTTGCGGGCGTGGTGGCAGTGGTTTCGGTGTCGGCGATATTCGTATCTGGCGCATCTGGCGCCCTGCCGTGTCGCACGATCTATTGCCAGAACACAATCGGCACGAACCTCAACGTGTCATGCCGGCCCAAGAACTCCAGCTTCACGTTGAATCCGATCACCGTCACGTCGGGCAATCAGATCAGGCGGATCACGATCACGCTCAGAAGCAGGCTTCAGACGATCAAGGTGGTGAACCTCCCCAAGAAGGTCTACGTCAAGGTCTTGCGCGGTGTGGTGGTGAGCACGGCTGGCCTGGCTTCAGGGGTGCACACAATCACCATCGTCGTTCAGCCCCGGAAGGGTCGCTCCTTCTCGAAGACCCTGCACTTTGCCGTCTGCACGCCGCCAAAGCCACGCACCACTGGCTAGACGGGTGCTGAAGCCGGTGGTCGCCCTGCGCCCAATTACCTTTCGCGGGCGCGGGGGACTCCGGGCGATGCTGATGGGCGCGGCCGCGAGCATGGCGTTGGCCGCGCTGGCTGTTGAACCGGCGGCAGGATCCATTACGAGCACCGCCGTCACTCAGCAGGCAAAGCCCAAGCCTCCGCGGCCGCGTCCCGATGTGACGCTGTCCAACGAGACGACCAAGACGACGTGGACGATCGCCGACGTCCGTGCCGCGATCCGATCGCGCCCATCCCCGCGTGCCCCGATGGTGGCGAGACTGCGCTCTCTGACGCCAGACGGCTACCTGCAGTCCTACGTCCTCCTCATCGAGCACTGGACCGGCTTCAACCCGTGGGTCAAGCTGCGCATCCCGGGGCGACCCAATGGGAGGATCGGCTGGGTGCCCCGGGGCGCCCTTGACGATTTTCAACGGGTGCACACGGAAATTGTTGTGAACCGCGCCGGCCCTGCGGGTCCGAACCTGACGCTGTATCGAAACGGACGAGCGATTCTGCACGCTCCCGTCGGCATCGGCAAGGCGAGCACGCCGACCCCGCCGGGCCACTTCTGGGTCACAGAGGCGTTCCCGTCCTACAACCCGTTCTACGGTCCCTTTCTGCTGGCCACCAGCGATTACTCGGTGCTGAGTGACTGGCCCGGGGGCGGGATCATCGGGATCCACGGTACCAACGAACCTGCTCTCGTCCCGGGGTACCCCTCGCACGGCTGCATTCGCATGCACAACAGCGACGTCCTGCGCGTGGCCGCGGCCGCGTCAACCGGCACGCCCGTCCTGGTCAAATAGTCGGCCCTTCGGTGCGGCGGAGCCGCTGGGGCGGGCTACACCCGCGGCTGGACAACCAGCGTGTGATGCACGCGCCGACGCGAGTGGGTGCGCCTGCGTGTCGTCTGGGCGCGGCGCCTGGAGGCCACCCTCGCCTTGACGGTGGGCGCCGGCGCCTTGATGGCTGCGGCGAGACCGTTCCAGTGCGCTGCGGCGGCGCCGCCCGTGGGGTAGATCGAGTACGTGTCGTTACCGGCCTGCCCGTAGGTGCCCTGGAAGGACCACCACAGGATGAGCTTCGGGTGAGCGTTCCGAAGGACCGTGTTCCGCAGCGCCAGCTGCTCGCTCGAGCTGGGGTAGCGCAACTTCTGGTAGCAGCTCAGCTTGCTATCGGAGGGTGAGCAGCCCCCGATGGCGGTTCCGTCATCGAGGTTGTCGCCCCAGCTGAAGGACTGGAGGATGAACGCCGACTGCTTCCCCGCGGCGTTGGCGTCCAGCTGGGTGTTGCTCGCCGTCTGACCGACGCTGCTCCAGGTGTCCTGGTTGGCGGTGATCGGCAGCAGCGAACTGTTGGTCACGGGATAGATCTCCTGGCCGACGACGTCCGCGATCCGCTGGTAGTCAGCGCCCTGGCCCTCATTGGCCGAGCTGATCATCAGCGTGTGGTTCGGGTCCTGCTGCTTGATCCGGGCGACGTACGCGGCAACGCCGGCGCGGTCTCCGGAGGAGAGCATCGAGTCGTCGGCGGCGTAATACCCGTACGTGCCGGGAAGTGCGCCGAGCCAATGCGCGATGTAGCTGATCAAAGGCCCGTTCTGGCTGCAGCCGCACGCGGAGACAAACGCCGAGTAACGCCCGGACTCGGTGGTGCTGGTCGTGGACGATTGCCACCAACCCTGGTCCCCGATGGCCCACATCACCGACATCCCGACGCTGTGTGCGGCGGCGGCGTAGGCCGCGAGCGCGTTCAACGAGGTCTCGTTCGCCGGAATCACCACAACCTTGATGCCGCCCTGGTGCATGACCCCGAGACGCTGAACGCAGGTCTGCATCTGCGTGTCCAGCCCGCAGCTTTCGAAGATCCCCTGAGCCGGCATCGTCGAGGCGGACGCTGTGGCGGCGCTGACCCCGCCAAGCAGGCAGAGCAGCGAGGCGAGGGCGGTGAGCAGGAGGCGGCGAGGGGAGAGGGGCATGGCCCTCCCATCGATCCGCTGGACGCAACTGGCCGCACAGATGCCGCGTTTCTGGACGGTTGTCCGACCTGCCGTCTGGACGGATGTTCGAGCGCATGCCTGCCGTCAGCGATGCGCCCGTGGGCCGGATCGGCCCGGCGATCGTGCGCTAGATCTGACCCGGAACGGCGAGCGGCTGACCTCGGTAGGTCGCGGCGTCGCGCCCCGCGACCCCGACGCAGCGGGTGAGGTTGGCCCGCGAAAAGCTCGCGTAGGCCGCGGAAATGCCCGTCGCCATGTTCTGACCGCCACTGATCGCCGTGGCGGTGATCGTCACGGTGATCCTGAACACGACCGCCTCACCCGTGGGGTAAGTCCGACCACCGCAGCGCAGCGGGGCGTAGTACTTGGCGAGGACGGTGTAGACACCCCGGGGCCGGCGGACGAGCAGGAGCCGGTCGGTTCCGCCGGCACGCTGGCGGATCAGACCGATGGTCTTGCACCCGCCCGTGCTGCAGCCGGGTTGGAACGTCCAGGCGCGCTGAACGTTCTGGCCGGCACGCTCCCCCACGACTCCTCGGGCGAGCGTGATATGGCCGGCCATGAGGAAAGAACCCTGTAGCTGCGCCGTGGCCGCCGTGGGCGCCGGCGTGGCGGCACCCGCGCTGGCCGCTCCCCCCGACACGACGGCGGCCGAAACGATCACAACGGTCGCCAGGAGGAGGAGAGACCGGCCGCGGCGAGGGACGTTCATGCCCCCAGTGCCCTGGCGATCACCATCTGCTGCACCTCATCGGTGCCTTCGCCGATGGTGAGGATCTTGGCGTCCCGATAGAAGCGGCAGATCGGATATTCCTCAATGTAGCCGTAGCCGCCATGGATCTGCACCGCCTCGTCGGCGGCGCGCACCGCCAGCCGACCGCTCTTGAGCTTCGCCTGCGCCGCGGTCAGGGTGAAGTTGCGCCCCTGATCCTTCAACCACGCCGCCTTGTGGACCAGCAGCCGGCCAGCCTCGATCTCGGTGGACATATCGGCGAGCTTGGCCTGGATCGACTGAAAGCGGGAGATCGGCTGTCCGAAGGCGCGTCGCTCGCGCGCGTACGCGAGTGCCTGCTGCAGCGCTCCCTGGGCCAGCCCGATGCCCATCGCGGCCACGCCGATCCGCCCGATATCCAGGACGTGGAGGAACTGGCGCAGCCCGGAGCCCCGCTCACCGACCAGGTTCTCGGCCGGAACACGGCAATCGCTGAAGGCCAGCGGGCGGGTGTCCGAGGCGTTCCAGCCCATCTTCCGGTAGGGCTCACCCGGCTCGTATCCCGGGGTCCCGTTCTCGACCAGGATGTTGGAGATCTCCTTGACCCCGTCGTCCGTACCCCCGGTCACCGCGGTGATCACGACCAGGCCTGAGATGTCGGTACCGGCGTTGGTGATGAACTGCTTTGCGCCGTTGATCACCCAGCTTCCGTCCTCGGCGGCGGCGCGGGTCTTGGTGTTGCCGGCGTCGGACCCTGCGTCCGGCTCGGTCAGTCCGAACGCGGCGAGACGCTCTCCGCCGCACAGGCGGGGCATCCACTCGAGCTTCTGCTCCTCGGAGCCGAACAGGTACAGCGGCTGGGTCCCGAGTGACGTGTGCGCGCACAACGTGATCGCCACCGACGAATCGATCCGCGCGAGCTCCTCCACCGCCACCGCGTAGGCCAGCGAGTCTCCGCCCGCGCCTCCGTACTGCTCGGGGTAGGGGATGCCCATCAGATCGAGCTCGCCGAGCCGCCTGACGATCTCGTAGGGAAAGCTCTTGGTGCGATCGAGATGCTCGGCTACGGGGGCGATCTCCTGCTCGGCGAAGTCGCGGACCATCTCACGCAGACGCCGGTGATCGTCGCTCAGGTCGAACTGCACGCGGGCATTGTCCCAGGGGTGAGCGGCCGCCGTCGTACGATCGGCGGATGCCGGAGCGAACGACCCCAGCTCGCCCGCGGGTAGCCCCGCTCGCCACCCCGCCTCCCCGTGTGCGCCTGGGGAAGCTGATGCAAGGAGGATTGGCGCCCGCGATCCTGGCCATCGTCGAGCGCGGCGCCCGGCGCCGACCCGAGTTGGCCGGCAGGCTGCAGGTGGAGGTCGAGCTGGGGGTTCATGGCGGCTATCCGCCGGTCCGAATCCTGTTCGAGGGGACAACGGTGCTGGTGGAAGATGGGCCGGCCGCCGCACCGGACCTGCGCGTCGAAGGCCAGCTCGCGGACCTGATCAGCCTGCTGGTGGCGCCGCTGGCCGGCGGGGTGCCCCTGCCGATCACCGCGCGCGGCCGGGCTGCTCTGGGCATGGTGGCAACACGGCGGGTGCGGCTCCGCGGGAGGCTCGGCCTCCTGCGACGCGTGCTGGCGGTGATCCGGATCTGAGAGCGTCTGCGGATTACCGAGCCAGCGGATAGGCGAGCATGTAGAGATGGGCGACCCGGACCCTGATGGCACGGTGGTGACCCAACCGCGGTTGCGGTTCCAGCGGCGCGCGCTCGGCACCGCGATCGTCGGCGTGGTGTCGGTCGGCCTGCTGCTGTGGGTCGCGCCCCCCGCCAGCGTGTTCAACCAGATCGGGCACATGAACGCGACCTGGCTGCTGGCTGCCGTCGCGCTCGAGCTCGCCTCGTGTCTGAGCTACGTCGTCGTGTTCAGGCGGTTCTTCCCCGAGCCTCCACGCGCCGTCGCTCGCCAGGTGGCGTGGATCACGATGGGCGCAGCGGCGGTGCTGCCGGGGGGAAACATCTCCGGAGCGGCGGCCACCACGTGGCTGCTCCGTCGTCACGGGATCAACCCCCGGCGGCTGCTGACCCGGTGCGTCGGGCTGCTGTTCCTGCTCATCGGCGTCGGGTTCGTGGCCAACGGCGTCGCTGGCGTGCTGCTGCTGGTCGGCGTTCCCGGCGGCCCACACGACCTGCCCCACACCGGGGTGCCGATCCTCGTCTCCGTGTCAGTGCTGTCGCTGGCTGCGCTGATCGTCTACGCCGGTCGCCGGTTCGGCGGGCGTGCCCCTGGTCCCGTCCGCGGGGTCGCGGCCGGATTCGAGGGTGCGCTCAAGGAAATGCGCACACCCCATTGGCGGCTGATCGGGGCGGCGGGATTTCTGTGCCTGGACATGGCTGCGCTGTGGGCCGCCTGCGCCGCCACCGGCCACCCGCTCGGGCTGCTCGCCGTACTGATCGCTTACTGCACCGGTTACCTGGCCACGGTGATCCCGATACCGGCCGGGATCGGGGTGCTCGACACGGGATTGGCGGGCGCGCTCGTGCTCTACGGGCTACCGCCCGCGGCCTCCGTCGGTGCGGTGCTCGTTTACCACGCAATCGCGATCTGGGTACCGGGGCTGGGCGGCTTGATCGCCTGGATGCCCGCCCGCCGCCAGCGGATCCGGGAGCGCTCGGCCGTCAGGCTGCCGGAGCTGAGTCCGCTCCGGGTCGCCGCGGCCAGCGACGCTGACTGACCTCTACAGGTCTCCGGCCGACCCGGCGGAAAGGGTCGTCGAAAGGCTCGGCGTGGCGGCGAGCGTCTGGTAGACGACGCAGTAGCGCTCGGTCAGCTTGCGCAACGTGGCAAGTTGGTCGGCGTCTGCCTCGGTGTCAAGCTCGAAGGACAGCCGGATCGCGGAGAACCCCACCGGCGCCTCGCGGTCGACTGCCAGCGTGCCTCGGAAGTCGAGATCCCCTTCGGCGTACACGCGCCCGGACGTCACGGAAATCCCCAGCGACGTCGCAACTGCCCTGAGCGTTACGCCCGCGCACGCGACAAGCGCTTCGAGCAGCATATCCCCCGAACAGAGCAGCGAGCCGTCCCCTCCAGTCGCGGGGTGAAGCCCGGCCTCCGACAGCGCCCGTCCCGTTTGTACCGAGCACGACACGCCCTCTCCGAGGGTGCCGGTCGCCGACAGCGTGACGAGCGCCTGCTCCGGCTCAGCGGCGTAACGCTCTTTTAGGGGCGCTTGCTGCGCACGCAGCTCCTCGCGTAGCACCGATGGGATGTTAGGAGACGTTTCACTACAACCGCGCGCCCGGTCGCCGTGTAGGGTCGCTTCATCACGGGACCTGGTGAAGAAAAGCAGGACGCGAGGCCGACGCTGTGGCAGCGCATGGCGGTCAGGAGGCTGCGACGGGCGGCGGGCCGCGCCGCCGGCGAGCCGCTGGCACCCGAGGACTGGGTGGTGGCCTGGCGGCTTCACGAGCAAGGGCTCGGAGGGATGGTTGGGGCCTGCTTCCGGGCGCTCCCGTCCAGCCCGCGCTGCGCGATCTGCGGAGCCCCGTTTGCCGGCTTTGGGCGCCTGATCGTCGGGCCGCTCGGCTATCGGCCCTCGCGGAAGAACCCGACCGTGTGCGGGACGTGCGTGGAGCACTCGCCACCCGGCGGGATGACGCAGTACATCGGTGTTCTGTTTGCCGACCTGCGCGGCTTCACGGCCCGGTTTGACGGCGGTGACCCTCAGGAGGCGTCGGTGCTTCTGCGGCGCTTCTACCGGTGTGCCGAGGACGTGCTGTTCCCGGACGCGGTGATCGACAAGCTGATTGGCGACGAGGTGATGGCGCTCTACCTGCCCGATCTCAAGCGCGACATGACCCATCACGACGTCCCCGCACGGATGCTCGAGCACGCCTGCGAGTTGCTTCGCAGCGTCGGGTACGGGTCAGGGTCAGCGCCCTTCGCTGAAATGGGCATCGGCATCGATGTCGGCGAGGCGTTCGTCGGAAATATCGGTCAGCGTGCGCTGTATGACTTCACAGCCGTCGGCGACGTCGTCAACACCGCCTCGCGCCTGCAGGGCGAGGCGGCTGGCGGCGAGGTCGTTCTCTCTCAGCGGGTGGCGGACGGGCTCTCGTCTCCGGTGGGAACACGCGTGGAACTGCATCTGAAGGGCAAGCGCTACCCGGAGCCCGCCTACCGACTCGCCGTGTAGCCCAGGTCGGGCACCCGAACAGGACCAGAGAGAAAGGACTTGCCATGACCTTCATCGAGACCATTCCGGAAGCCGAGGCGACCGGAGCGGTGGGGGAGATGTATGAGGTCGACCGACAGGTCTTCTCCGAGCTGCCGAACTTCACCGAGGCCTTTTCCCTGCGTCCGGAGGTCTACGCGGCGTGGCGGCATCTGAATACAACGATCAAGGCCAACATGGATCTGCGCCGGTACGAGCTCGCGACGGTGGCCGCCGCGCGGCGCCTCCGTTCCAGCTACTGCACGCTCGCGCACGGATCCGTCCTGGTCGACAAGTTCCTGGAGCCGGACGCGGTGCGAGCGTTGGTGGATGATTTCCGGACCGCCGACCTGGAGCCCGCCGATCTGGCCGTGATGGAGCTCGCCGACAAGGTCGCGCACGACGCGACTTCGGTCACCCAGGGGGATGTCGATCAGCTCCGAGACCTCGGGCTCACTGACCCCGAGATCTTTGACGTCGTGGTCGCAGCGGCCGCGCGATGCTTCTTCAGCAAGACGCTGGATGCGTTGGGCGCCGAGCCAGACGCCAAGTATTCGCAACTCGAACCGGAGCTTCGAAACACGCTCACCGTGGGTCGGCCAATCGCCCAAACCTGAGCCAGAACGCTGCGTTGCCCTTGACTCGCTCGCCCTACGAGGCTAGAAGAAGGCAATCAAACTATCTAAGGGGGGCCCCTGATGGAGACCTACGTAATCCTGAGACGCAGTGGCTGGCGTTCGCCGGAGGAGCTCGGACAAGCGGCTGAGCGCTCAACCGCCGAGGGCGAGAAGATGCCCGACGACGTTCGCTGGATCCGCAGCTACGTGCTCGAGGAGGAGGGCGGGTCGGTGGGCACGGTCTGCATCTACCAGGCCTCGAGCCCTGAGGCGATCCGCCGGCACGCCGATGCGGCCGGCCTTCCAGTCGACGAGATCGTCAGGGTCGCCGACACGGTCAAGGTCCGGGAGGATCCAACCCCGGCGGCGGCGTAGCGGACGGGGGAGGACCACG